>JBFIQH010000043.1:0-17023 GCA_041609735.1 Woeseiaceae bacterium
GGTCACGCGGCGCGCAGCGAGACTTGCCTCGACGACGTCGTGGCCGTCAATGCTGGCGTGACCCTCGTCAGGCTTCAGAACCGTGTACAGGATGCGCAATGTCGTCGATTTGCCGGCGCCGTTCGGTCCCAGCAGGCCGGTGATCTTGCCGTCCGGCGCCGTGAAACTGACGCCGCGAACCGCGTGCACGTCACCGAACGACCGGTGCAGGTTGTCGACCTTGATCATGGCAGTGGACCGGAAAAATCGAGGAAAAACGGCATGACGAAGTTGCGATTGCGGCAATCAATGTCGACGCCTTCGAGGCCGGCGCTCGAAACAAAGCGTTCGATCAGGCGCGGCGTGCAGCCGACGGCCAATTGCCCGTGGCCCTGGTCCGGCATCGTCAGTAACCACGCGCGCTTCAGGCCGATCGCCGCCATGTCCGCGTATTCGGGCGGCGTGATCGGGTCGGCGGAACCGGACAGCATCAGCACCGGCGTCCGGGTATTCAGCGGCAGCTTAAAATCGGGATCGATCGGGCCGGCCGGCCAGACAGAACAAATTGCTTTCAATGCCTCGAGCTGCATCGGGCCGATGTAGCTGGACGCGAGCGCATCCCGATCCACGAGCTCGTCGTCGTAAAACGGCGCGTCTTCGGTGCACATGACGGCGTTGTGCATGCCGAGTGCAATCGCGTCGGAGAGCTCCGACATATTCATGCGGAACTGCGCGACCAGCGGGCGGTAATTGCCGCCGTCGGCTTCGGCGATCAGCAGCGGAATCATCGCGATCGTGTTCGGATGATAGGCGAGCAACCGCAGCGCGGCGGCGAGCTCGTTGCGACCGAATTCGACTGATTCGTAGTGGCCGGTCAGCGGGTCCGCGGCGCGGAGCTTTACCGGCTTGCCCGAGAGTTTCGACTTCAGCTTGTCGAACGTCGCCGCGATGTCCGGGAAACGATCGCTGCAGCCGGCGTCCTCGGCACAACGATCAAAAATGCGATCGAGCGCCTGCTGCGCCTGCACCGCAATGTCCGGCCCGAGCGCGAGCTGCGGTGGCACGACACCGTCCAGTACGACGGTGCGGACGGACTCGGGGTAACGGCGCGCGTAATGCTGTGCGACGCGCGTTCCGTACGATACGCCGTACAGATTCAGCTGCGGATACGCGAGCGCTTCGCGTACGGCTTCGAGGTCCTGCACGGCAACCGACGTCGTGAACCAGGTCGGGTCGTGCGGCAGGCTCTCGAGGCATTCCTGGGTCGCCTGGATCGTCGCCGACTCAGAATACTTGCCGTCGATCAGCTCGTCGTCGATCGCGCAGTCGAGGCGTGCCGACTCGCCGGTGCCGCGCTGATCGACAAGTAAAATGTCGCGGTTCCGGCGTACATACTCGAACGCATGCCACTGTGCCGAGTAGAAGCTGATCGCACCCTGGCCGGGGCCGCCGGCGAGCGGCACCACCGGATCCGGCTCCGGCTCGAGATTCAGCGCGGGCACGACGGCAACCTTGAGTTCGATCGTGCCGGCGTCAGGGTCGTCGGGGTTCAGCGGGCGGGCGAACATGCCGCAGCGTGCGTTAATGCCGGGAAATGCCGGGCCGGCACTGATCCGGCAGTCCTCGAGCTCGAGCGCGCTTGCCGCGGGGAACGCAGGGCCGAGGGCGATCATGGTCAGCAGGAGCGTCCCGGGTCGGGTCATGTGCGGCTGGTGTCGTGGCTACGGAAGGCGCGTAATCTTGGCGGTCACGGCCGTGCATGTAAAGCCGACAATACGACCGCGGGCCGATATAATCCGCGGCCCAGTTGTTCAAACATCAAGCAATGCCCGAAAAGTACGACGTCATCGTGATCGGCGGCGGTCATGCCGGGACGGAGGCCTCGCTGGCCGCCGCGCGCTGCGGCGCGCGCACGTTACTCGTGACGCACAAGCGGGCAACTCTCGGGCAGATGAGCTGCAACCCGGCGGTCGGCGGCATCGGCAAGGGCCACCTGACGCGCGAGGTCGATGCGCTCGGAGGCGCCATGGCGACGGCCATCGATCGTGCCGGCATACAGTTTCGCACGCTGAATGCGAGCAAAGGCCCGGCCGTTCGCGCAACGCGCGCGCAGGCCGACCGCAGCCTGTACCGCAACGCAATTCGGGAATTGCTCGAAGGCCAGCAGAACCTCGACATCGTCGAACATTCGGTCGACGACTTGCTGGTCGACAACGACGGCAGCCGCGAGCTGCGCGTTGCCGGCGTCATGACAGCGGACGGCTCAAGAATCCTTGCGAAGACCGTCGTGTTGACGACCGGCACCTTTCTCGGCGGCCGCATGCTGGTCGGTAAGGCCGAAACGGCCGGCGGCCGCGTTGGCGATGCGCCGTCGAACCGGCTTGCCGCGCGGCTGCGTGACTTGCCGTTTCGTGTCGCACGACTGAAGACCGGCACGCCGCCACGGCTCGATGGCCGAACGCTCGACTACGCGCGGATGCAGGAACAGCCCGGCGATGTACCGGTACCGGTGTTCTCGTTTCTCGGCCGGCGCGCGGAGCATCCGCGGCAGATTTCATGCCACATCACGAAAACGACGGTCGAGACGCACGACATCATTCGCGCGTCGCTCGACGACTCACCGATGTATACCGGCCTTATAGAAGGTGTCGGCCCGCGTTACTGCCCATCGATCGAAGACAAGATTGTGCGCTTCGCCGAGCGCGATTCGCACCAGGTGTTCGTCGAACCTGAGGGGCTGGCGACGCATGTCGTCTACCCGAACGGCATATCGACGAGCCTGCCGCTCGCGGTACAGCAGCGCTTCGTGCGCTCAATCATCGGTTTCGAGAACGCGAAGATCACGCAGCCGGGGTACGCGATTGAATACGACTATTTCGACCCGCGCGATCTCGAGCCGACGCTCGCAACGAAGCACGTCAACGGCCTCTACTTCGCCGGCCAGATCAACGGCACGACCGGTTACGAGGAAGCGGCCGCACAGGGGCTGCTCGCCGGCCTGAACGCGGCACGCGAAGCGGCGGGCATGGACGGCTGGTTTCCGGCGCGCCACGAAGCCTATATCGGTGTGCTCGTCGACGACCTCGTTACGCGCGGCGTTAGCGAGCCATACCGGATGTTTACGAGCCGCGCGGAATACCGGCTGACCTTGCGAGAGGACAATGCCGACGCACGCCTGACGCCAATCGGCCGCGAGCTCGGGCTCGTCGACGAGCGCCGCTGGGCCGCCTTTGGCCGGAAAGAGGCGCTGATCGAGGCGGAGCAGGCGCGCCTGGATGCGCTGGTCCTGTCGCCGGCCAGGCTGGGCGAGCGCGACCGGGAGCGTCTCGGCGTCACGCTGAGCCGCGAGGCGACGGCGAGCGACTTGCTGAAGCGCCCGGAGATCGGCTACGCGACACTGGCGAAACTCGACATTGTGCGAGAGCCTGGTGATCGGCGTATTTTCGACGAAGAAGGGCAAATTTTCGACGAACTTGGCGAACAGGTGGCTCTCGCGATGGACGTGCGCGCCAAGTACGCCGGTTACATCGAGCGCCAGCAGCGCGAGATCCGGCAGCAGGCGAAGCAGGAGTCGCTGCGGCTGCCGGCGAATCTCGACTATGGCCAGGTCACGGGCTTGTCGAACGAGGCCCGGCAGCGGCTCGCGACCGCCCGGCCCGCGACACTGGGCCAGGCGTCACGACTCGAGGGCATGACGCCGTCGGCGGTGTCGCTGATCCTGATCCATTTGAAAAAACGACAGCTGCAGAAATCTGCTTGATGCGCCTTCGTCATTTCGTGCTCGCCTGCGTGTTCGGCGCCTTGCTGGCCGCCTGCGGCACCGATGCACAACTCGACGGCAACACGCTGCACCGCGGCCTTGCCACGGACCCTGAATCGCTCGACCCGCAAAAAGCGCGCAGCGTGCAGGCGGCGCACGTGCTGCGCGACATTCGCGAAGGACTGCTCGGCCTGTCGCCGGATGGCGAGCTCGTCGCGGCCGCGGCCGAGTCGTGGGAGGTGTCCGGTGACGGTCTCGTTTATACGTTCAGGATTCGCGACGACGCGCGCTGGTCCAATGGCGAAGCGCTGACGGCCGAACACTTCGTTGCAGGTTTACAGCGGCTCGTCGATCCAGCCGTTGCCGGCTTCTACGCGCAGACAATCGAGGACATCGTCAATGCGCGAGCGATCATCGCCGGGGACGCGCCTGTCGATGCGCTCGGTGCGACGGCGGTCGATGCGAACACGCTGGAGATTACGCTCGAACGGCCGGTGCCTTACCTGCTCAGCCTGCTGACGCATCCGAGCACGTTTCCCGCATACACGGGTGATTTCGCCGACGGGGCGGGCGCGGCCGACAGTGCGTCAAACGGCGCCTACCGGCTGGCGTCGTGGGCGCCAGGTTCGCTACTCAGGCTCGAGCGCAACGTCAACTACTGGAACGACGACGCGACCGCGATCGACAACGTTTACTACCACGTACTCGTGCAGGACGTCACGCAGCTCAACCGCTACCGCTCCGGCGAGCTGCACATCACGGACAACGTGCCACCGGAGCACTTCAAGCAGGTGCGCGAGGAATACGGCGAGCAGCTGCGCGTTGCGCCATACCTCGGCACTTACTACTACGGCTTCAACCTGACGCGGCCGCCGTTCAAGGGCAACAAGGCGCTGCGGCAGGCATTGTCGATGGCGATCGACCGCGACATGCTCGTCAACCGCATCACCGGGCGCGGCGAAAGGCCTGCCTACAGCTGGGTGCCACCCGGAACGAACAACTACGACCCGCCGGAACTCGGTTTCTCGGAGCTTTCGCAGGACGTGCGCAACGACGTCGCGCGGCGGCTTTACGAGGAGGCCGGCTATGGCCCGGACCGACCGCTATCGATCGAGCTGCGCTACAACACGTCGGCGACCGAGCAACGATTCGCGCTCGCGGTGCAGGCAATGTGGGCCGATACGCTCGGCGTCGAGACGACGCTGGTCGCCGAAGAGTTCCAGGTGTTGCTCGAAAACATTCGCGAGCGCGCCGTCACCGAAGTTTTTCGCGGCAGCTGGATCGGCGACTACAACGACGCGCAGACCTTCCTCGGGTTGATGCAATCGGACAGCACGTCGAATATGACCGGCTATTCGAATCCCGAGTACGATTCATTGCTCAATCGCGCTGCGGCGCAGACGGATCTCGAACGCCGCCGCCTGTACCTCGAAGAGGCGGAGCGACTGATGCTGGCGGATCACGCGATGATTCCGCTGTATTTCTACGTCAGCAAGCACCTCGTGCATCCGTCCGTGCGCGGATGGCAGGACAACGTGCTGGATTATCATTACAGTCAGCACCTGAGTCTCGACGCGGCGCAGTAATCGCGTTCGCCGCGAGCGTCGAGCCGGGTTCACACGGGGGACGAGTTGGCGCGATACGTACTGGCCAGGCTGTTCAGCGCGATTCCGACGCTGTTCCTCGTCGTGCTGCTGTCGTTCATGCTGGTGCACGCGGCGCCCGGCGGTCCGTTCGACGAGGAGCGCGTACTCACCGACGCGGTGCGCCAGAACATCGAGCGCTACTACAAGCTCGATGAGCCGTTGCCGACGCAGTTCGTCAGTTATCTCGGCGGTGTGCTGCAGGGCGACTTCGGGCCCTCGTATCGCTACCGCGACTATACCGTCAGTGAACTGATCGCCGGCCGCTTCCCGGTATCGATGCAGATCGGCGCGCTCGCGATACTGATCGGCATTGCCGTTGGCGTCGGCATCGGCACCGTCGCGGCGTTGCGCCAGGACACGCTTCTCGACCGCGTTGTAATGGGCGTAGCAATGACCGGTATATCGGTGCCGGTATTCGTTTTTGCGCCGATCCTCGTGCTCGCGTTCGCAGTGAAGCTGCACTGGCTGCCGGCTGGCTGGAGCGGCGCCCACGGCGTATCGCGAATGCTGTTGCCGGTGTTGTCGCTCGCGTTGCCGCAAATTGCCTACATCGCGCGGCTGACGCGCGCGAGCATGATCGACGTCTTGAAAAGCGGTTACATCCGAACGGCGCGCGCGCAGGGCCTCGGGACATACGCGATCATTCGCTACCACGCGCTGAAACCGGCAATGCTGCCGGTGGTTTCCTACCTCGGTCCGGCCATTGCGGGCGTACTAACCGGCTCGGTCGTCGTCGAACAGATTTTCGGCATACCCGGACTGGGCTCGACGTTTGTCACCGGCGCACTGAACCGTGATTACACGCTCGTCCTCGGCGTCGTCATTTTCTATGCGGCGCTGATCATCGCGCTGAACCTGCTCGTCGACGTCCTCTACGGCGTCATCGATCCGCGGGTGAGGCTCCGGTGAGCGCCGCGGTACGAGTGCTGCGTCGGGCTGCCGGCATTCCGTCCGTCAAGGTCAGCGGCGGTATTCTCGCGGCGATCGCGTTGCTCGCGATCGCATTACCATGGGTCAGTCCCAACGCTTACCTCGACATCAATTTCGATCGGGTGCTGCACGCGCCCGGTTTCGCCGGCATGCATCTGTTCGGCACCGACGATCTCGGGCGCGATCTCTTTGTGCGTACGATGATGGGTATCCGCGTCACGCTGCTGGTCGCCGTCATCGCGAGCATCGTCAGCCTTGTTATCGGCGTGCTGTACGGGGCGGTCGCCGGTTACGTCGGCGGCCGCGTGGACGCCGTGATGATGCGCATCGTCGATGCCTTATACGCGGTGCCGTTCATCTTCTTCGTTATCCTGCTGATGGTCGTGTTCGAGCGCAATTTCCTGCTGATCTTCGTCGCCATCGGCGCGATCAACTGGCTCGACATGGCGCGCATCGTACGCGGCCAGACGCTGAGCTTAAAGGAACGCGAATTCGTCGAGGCGGCGCGCCTGAACGGGGTTTCGACTGTACGAATTATCCTGCGACATATTGCGCCGAACCTGTTCGGCGTCGTCATCGTCTACGTCACGCTGACAATTCCGCAGGCCATTCTCGTCGAGTCGTTCCTCAGTTTCCTCGGGCTCGGCATCCAGGAACCGGAGACTTCGCTCGGCGCGCTCGTCAACAACGGCGTCAAGCACATGGAGACGGCACCGTGGGTGTTGCTGATACCCGGCGGACTTCTTGCGCTGATCCTGTTGTGTTTTAACTTCCTCGGCGACGGCCTGCGCGACCTGTTCGATGCGAGGCAGTCGCGATGAGCCTGCTGAATATCGACGGGCTGACGATACGCTATGCGGACAAGGCGGTTGTCGACGGGCTGTCGCTTGCGATTGAAAAAGGTGAGTCGATCGGTCTCGTCGGCGAGTCCGGCTCGGGCAAAACGCAGACGGCGCTGGCGGTACTCGGTCTGTTGCCGGCGACGGCGAGCACCGACGGCAGCATCGACATCGCCGGGGAACAGGTCATCGGCCGTGCGTCACGAGACCTCGACCGCCTGCGTGCACGACGCGTCGCGATGGTGTTCCAGGACCCGGCCGACGCGCTGAACCCCTACATGAGAATCGGCGACCAGGTTGCGCGCATTCTGCTGGCCCACGGACTGGCGAGTGCGGCCGAGGCAAAAGGGCAGGTCATCGACATGCTCGGCGCCGTCGGTCTGCCGGACCCGGAACGGCAGGCAAGGGCCTGGCCGCACCAGTTGTCGGGCGGCATGCGCCAGCGCGTCATGATCGCATCGGCGCTGATCACGAAACCGGACCTGTTGATTGCCGACGAGCCGACGACGGCGCTTGACGTCACCGTGCAGGCACAGATCCTGGAGCTGCTCGACGCCATCCGGCGGGACACGGCACTGCTGCTGATCACGCACGATCTCGGCGTCGTCGCGGGTCACTGCCAGCGGGTGCTGGTGCTGAAGGAAGGGCGCGTCGTCGAGGAAGGCACAACCGCCGGCATATTCAACGCGCCGCGGGATCCGCACACCCGCTCGCTGATCGATGCCGCACCGAGGATCGCGCCGGCCGCTGCCCCTGCGGTGCCGGCCGGCGAGCCGCTGCTGGCTGTCGACGACCTCAGCGTCAGCTATCCGGCCAGTGGCCGCAAGCACCTCGATGCCGTCAAAAACATCGATCTGACGCTGAAAAGCAACGAAACGCTCGCGATCGTCGGCGAATCGGGATCCGGAAAGTCGAGCCTGGCGCGCGCGATTCTGGGGCTCACGAGGGCCCGGGGCGGTACCGTCAGCTTCCTCGGCCAGCCCTTGCCCGGCGACGCTCACGAGCGCAGCAACAGCGTGCGTCGCGACCTGCAGCTGGTGTTCCAGGACCCGCTGGGCTCGCTGAACCCGCAGATGCGGGTATCGGACATCGTGCGCGAGCCGCTGCTCGTCCACGACCCGGGCGACAGGGCCGCTCACGTGCAACGGGTTGCTGACATGCTGACTCATGTCGGCCTTGGCGACGAGTTTCTGCGGCGCTACCCGCACGAGCTGTCGGGCGGCCAGGCGCAACGCGTCGCGATCGCACGCGCACTGATCGTCAGGCCGAAGGTTCTGGTCTGCGACGAAGCGGTTGCAGCACTCGACGGCACGGTGCGACGACAGATCCTCGAGCTGCTGCAGTCGCTGCAGCAGGAATACGGCCTGTCGATGCTGTTCATCTCCCACGATCTCGGCGTCGTCTGTTCAATCAGCCATCGCGTCATCGTTATGTATCTCGGCGAAGCGGTCGAAGTCGCCGATGGGCGCACGCTGTTCAGCGCTCCGCGTCACCCGTACACGCGCGCACTGCTCGATGCCGTGCCGGCGCCCGATCCCGATGGCCACAAAAACCGCAAGCCGCTGTCGGGGGAAGTGCCGTCACCACTGGCGCCACCGCCAGGCTGTGTTTTCCACACGCGCTGCCCGTTCGTCGAACAGCAGTGCGTCGACCGTGTCCCGGTGGCGCGGCATATCAACAACACAACCGTCCGCTGTCACCGCGCGGATGAACTTGATCTGAAAGTGCCATTTCACTAGCAGGCCTGTCGCAAATCCGCAGAGTAGAAAACGGCGGTTACTTCCGATAGCAGAGGTACGGGTGGCCTGATTGACGAAACCACGATGCTCCGCAAATGGCTATTACCAGCCGACGCACGCACATCAACTCTTAATATTTGTGCCTTCGACCACTTTGCCGCCTGTGCCGAAGGTACAATCAATTTTTTTGCGGCAGACCCGGCATGTGGAATCGGCTTCTATTTCTTTTGCAGCGCCTTGACGAGCGCCTATGGGTGCGGCCGCTGCTCTTGAGCGTTTTGTCCGTCGGCGCCGCTTTGATTGCCAAAGCGGCGGACGGTCTGACGATCGAAGGGCGCGTGCCTGAAATTACCTCCGAGTCAATCGAAACACTGCTGTCAATTACCGCAGGGAGCATGCTCGTTATAGCGACGCTCGCAGTCGCGTCTATGGTCTCCGCATATGCCTCGGCAAGTAGCACCGCCACGCCGCGCTCATTTTCTTTGTTGGTTGCTGACGACCTGTCACAGAACGCGCTCTCGACATTTCTCGGCGCCTTCATATTCACGTTTGTCGCCCTTGTTGCGATAAAAAATGGTTTTTACGGCAGGAGCGGACTGTTCGTTCTTTTTGTGATGACTATCGCTGTGGTTGCATTCGTGGTCGTGACCTTCGTGCGCTGGGTCGATTGGATTGCTCGCCTCGGACGAATCGGCACGACGATTGAAAAGGTCGAAGCCGCCGGGATCGAGGCTTTTAGCCGCAATCGGATGAACCGGCGGCTTGGCGGCGCCGAAATCCGAGCGGGCATCGAAATGAGCAATCCTCTGTTCGCAAACGACATTGGCTACGTGCAACACGTCAACATGCAGTCGCTGCAGGAATTCGCTATTCAGAATGATACTCAAATCCGTCTCAGCGCCGTGCCCGGGGTCTTCGTCGCGCCCGGCCGTCCGCTCGCTTATTTGCACAAAGACAAAGATTCCCTCTCTTCTGACGACGTAACGGAATTGGTCGGCGCCTTCGAGATCGACCATTGCCGCGTTTACGACGACGATCCGCGCTTCGCACTGGTTGCGCTTTCCGAGATTGCCAGCAGAGCATTGTCTCCTGCGGTAAACGATCCGGGCACGGCGATCGGCATTTTTGGTTCGTTTATTCGTATATTTGATGTCTACTCAAGGCCGCTGGGTGAGGACGAGCAGTGCTCTGTGCGATTCGACCGGGTATTCGTTCCGGACATTTCGATCGACGAAATGCTTGACGATGCTTTCCGCGCGATCGCGAGGGACGGAGCGGGCATCGTCGAGGTTCAGATTCGATTGCAAAAAGCCCTAAAGGCAATTGCGTCAATGCCCTGCAAGCGTCTGTCGAATGCCGCTAAAAACCAATCACGTTCGGCGCTGCAAAGAGCCGTAAAAGCGCTCGAGTTCGAATCAGAAATTCGTCTGGTGAATGGCGCCGCAGAATGGTCCCAGTAAACGAGTAAGAATATTGCTTGCTTGTTTCGTTGAGTGACCCGGCTCGGTCAATAACGGACAATCACAGGAAACCGGTGCTGCTCGTAAAATTCTTCAAATCGTTGCAGAGCGTAAATTTGCGGGTTCTTGACATTGGTAGTGGCCGGGGACGCGACGCGTTGTTCGTCCAACTCCAATAGAGCCGGACCGCGCCCTGCACACCAATTATCAGTTCCTGAGTCTGGTCAGAAACCGAACCGAAGAATCACGGCATACCTCAGCTATAACAAAATACGTCGAGCTTGTTGCCGTCCAGATCACGGAAATATGCTGCGTAAAAACCGTCGCCGCCTTCTGCACGCAGGCCAGGGGCGCCTTCGTCTGTGCCGCCGAGTTCGATCGCCTTGTTGTACATGCGATCGACCTGCTCACGGGACTCCGCTGCAATGCCGGCCATTACGCCGTTGCCGACAGTCGCTGGTTGACCATTGTAGGGCGTCATGATGCAAAGCATCGGTTTGTCCATCGCCGCGGCCCAGGCATAGCCTCGCTCGCCAAGATCCATCATGCGAGTGACGCCCATTTCCGCAAGTAGCTCGTCATAAAACGAAGCAGCGCGAGCAAGGTCATTGGTACCGAGAACGACGTATCCAATCATCGAGATCTCCTTCAGAGTGTGGTTTTAATTTTTTTTGTCCGGAAAATGCGCAGACGCCGCTGTTCGGCGATATCGGCGGGGAAATCCGTTTTACTGTTTGCGCCGCCCTGCGGTCGTTTTGGGTCCGCAGCGGCAATAGCGCACCAGGATCTATACATTGCGGACGCCTCTGCTGACGTCAAACTGATCAACCACCCAAAGCCAGGTGCCGTCCGGCTGGCGACGTGCGATTTCAGCGCTGATGTCCCCGTTGCTGTGACGGGATGAGGTCAGGGCAAGGTCACCACTGCGCAACGCCGGGGCCTGAGCGCTATGTTCAAGTCGCGAAAGGTCCTCCAGGTAACTGGCAAAGAACTTCCGAATCTGATCGGCTCCGACGACCTGGTGTCCATCATCGGAAACCAGGACTGCTTGCGGCTCATAGAGCGCGACAAGTCCGTCGATGTCTCCAGCGTTAGCGCGATCGACAAAGAACTTTTCAAGCTCGTTCGGGCTTTTGGCAGACACGTACACGGACGATTCCTTTGCTGGCGCAAACGAAAGAAAAACACCTGTATACGCAGCGCCCGGCATTGGGTCAGTAGCGGAAAGTATAAACCGAACCCAAGCCAGACGTTTTGCGGCCAGCGTCAATATCTCCCTGGCGTCGCCAGTCGCGTGACAAGCTTCTCTGAAACGTCCTCCAGGGCCGCAATTCGCCCTATCGCCCGGCGGGTATCGTCCCTGCGGTTGGTACGATCAAGATCCCGGGATCGGGATCGGCACGGGCGCGCCGTTGACGGTCAGCAGGCCTTTCTTGTAGCTGGCAACCATCTCGTAGTTGTCGCCGTTCTTTTTCAAAAATCCCATGGCCACCATCGCGTTGGCCTGCGGGTTCATCATCGTCGCGTATTCGTAAAGGCCAACCGGGATGCGGACGTCGGCGTCGGCTTCGAGCGCCAGCAGCGCGCCCGGCCAGGTAAAGGACTGGCGATCCGATTCCGGCAGCAAAAAGTTCAGCTTGGTGAACAGCGTGCCTTGCGGCAGCGTGACGTCGAGTTTGTCGAAGTGCAGCTCGAAGCCACGTGCGGCGATATCGAACAGGTCGCGCTCGACCATGCTGTAAAGCGTGGCGGGGTCGCCAACGTCGGCCGCACTCTCAAGCGCGCGCTGCAGGCGCCCGGCGGCGCCGGCATCGAGCCCGGTCAGCGTCACGTCCATTGCCCAGGCGATATCGCCGATCGGGGGCACGCCGGCCATCGCGAAATCCATCGTTGTCGTTGCGTTGACGCGGTCGCCGTCGAGGCGGGTACCGGCATCCATGTTGATCGGGCCCATGCTGACGCTGGTGCCGGATGACGTGATGTTGATCGTGTCGATCGAGAACGCCATGTCGCCGACCGAGTAGCCGTAATTGGTCATCGTCATATCGCTCGCGAGGTCGAACGTGCCGAGCGCGAAGGTGTTGTCGTCTTTACTATTGAATGTGAAGGAGTCGAAGCCGCCCTTGAGCGAAATGTCGCGGGCGCCGGCGTCGGCCTTCACTTTCAGCTCGCCCGGTCCCCAGCTGATGTCGTTCATTGACCCGGCTTCGAGAAAGTAGTGTGACGTCAGGCCGCCATCGAGTCCGACCGTCGAGTAGATCGCGCCCGGCAGCGGCGTTACCTTGCCGTCGGGCGTTTCGACGCTCAGTGTCGAGACGGCGCGGCCGAGCCCCGGCATCAGTGAGCCTTCCTCGCGGTTGATCGACGACACTGGAATCAGGCCGTGATCGAGCCGTGTATCGATGATCAGGGCAGGAATCGCTTCGTCCGCGTCGAAACCGAGATCCTGTTTCAGAGTGATGCCGGCCGGCGAATTGCCGATCGCAACGCGATGTTGCCCTGCCGACGTGAACCAGCCGCGTTCGAACTTGTTCGACGTGATGACGATCTCGCGGTTCTCGTCCGCGGCCCACTTGAGCTGCGTTTCGACCGATTGTTCGGCCAGGCGACCGACCAGCGCCGGCGATACGAAGACGACCAGCGCCAGGATGACCAGCAGTGCGACGATGCCTTTTTTCATGGGATTTCCTTCACGTACAGGCGGATACGACGCGGTGCATGCTAGCATTGCAACCGCGGGATTGCCGTGGGCAATGTCTGGAATTCGGCGCCAAGTCTCACTAACATAGCGCCTCCGGTTGACCGGGTCGCCTCGAAAGCGGCGCTGGCCAACAGTAAACCCCTGAAATTCAATTGGTTGAAATGATGAAAATCGCCGCCCTCGCGACGCTACTCTTGTCCTGTCTGCTGCTCGGCCAGCCGGCCATCGCTGCCGGTGACGCTGAAGCCGGCAAGACGCTGGCCTACACTTGTCTCGGCTGCCACGGCATCGACGGTTATCGAAACGCGTATCCGTCCTACCGGGTGCCGAAACTGGGCGGCCAGAAAGCGGCCTACATCGTCGTGGCGCTGCAGGGCTACCGCGACGGGATGCGCGAGCACCCGACGATGCAGGCGCAGTCGGAGACGCTGACGGACCAGCAGATGGAAGACATCGCTGCCTACCTGGCGACGCTGAACAACGACACCGTCGAAGCCGGTGGCTCCGAAAATGCCAGCCTCGACGCCGCGGCAACCTGCGTCGCCTGTCATGGCCAGAACGGCATTGCTGTCTCGCCGGCATGGCCGACGCTTGCCGGACAGCACGAGGAGTATCTCGTGCACGCGCTGAATGCCTACCGCAACGGCACCCGCAAGGAAGCCGTGATGACGCAGATGGCCGCACCGCTGACGGACGCCGACGTCGAGCTGCTGGCGCGTTATTACTCGAGACTGAAAGGGCTCGAGACTACGCTGCCGGAATAAGCGGAGGCATGTCGCGTGTCGTCCGCGGGACTGACCCGGTTAGACGACGGCGTAACCGCAATTGACACCGAGTACGCGCGTCCGCTGCAGGATGCGAGCCACCTGATCGTCGAGGAAGGACGCGCCGCGTTCGTCGACACCGGCGTCAATGACAGCGTTCCGCTGCTGCTCGATGCGCTGCAACACTTCGATCTCGACGTCGGTGACGTCGACTACGTGTTCCTGACGCACATTCACCTCGACCACGCCGGTGGCGCCGGCCAGCTGATGCAACGCCTGCCGAACGCGACCTGTCTAGTGCACCCTCGCGGCGCACCCCACATGGTGAACCCGGAAAAGATCATTGCCGGCACCGAGGCCGTCTACGGAAAGGAACAGAGCCGCGCAATGTACGGAACGATCGTGCCGATCGAGGCGGACCGAATCGTCGAGGCCGTGGACGGCAGCTGGATCGACCTGAACGGCCGCGCGCTTCAGACCATTTTCACCGAAGGCCACGCACGACATCATTATGTACTGCACGACCCGGCGTCGCGCGGCGTTTTCACCGGCGACAGCTTCGGCGTTTCCTACCGCGAACTCGATACCAAAAACGGCGAGTTTATTTTCCCGACATCGACACCGATCGATTTCGACCCGGATGCGGCCCATGCTGCCTGCGACACGATCCTGGCTCTTGAGCCCGACTTCGCGTACCTGACCCATTACAGCCGCGTTTCAAACCTCGAAAAGCTTGCCGGCGACATGCACGAATGTATAGACGTCTATCGCTCGATGGCGATAGCCTGTGCGCATGAGGACGACCGGCAAAAGGCCCTGGAAGAACGCATGTTCGAATTCCTTGCGGCGCGGCTCGAGGCGCACGGATTCAGCGGCGATCGCGGCGCAATGTGGTCAGTGCTGAACATCGATGTCGTACTCAACGCACAGGGGCTCGTCGTCTGGCTGGATCGTGGCGGGGCGGGGAGATAAGGGGACGGGGCACTTTATTCCTTTCACCGATAGACTCGAGTGCAGGTTCGCGTGCGGAATAAAGTACCCCGTCCCCAATTTTCGCCCGTACCCCGAGTAGCCAATCTGGCAGGAGCAAACCGTGGACAAATTCAAGGTATACCGCATTGACAAACAAGACGGCAGGATTGTCGCCGGGTTCCAGGCGCTTTCCATCGACGACCTGACCGAGGGCAACGTCGTCGTCAAGGTCAGCCACTCGACGATTAACTACAAGGATGCGCTCGCAGCAACCGGCGCCGGGGCGATCCTGCGCCGATTTCCGCTGAATGGCGGTATCGACCTTGCCGGCGAGGTCGTCAGTTCTGACGATGCCCACTTCCAGCCCGGTACCAAGGTGCTGGTCAACGGCTGCGGGCTCAGCGAAACGGTCGACGGCGGATACTCCGAGTACGCACGCGTGGCTTCGGAGAGCCTCGTACCGATACCTGACGGCATGACACCGTTCGAGACGATGCAGATAGGTACCGCCGGCTACACGGCCGCGCTGGCGATTCACCGCATGGAACAGAACGGCCAGCTGCCCGAGAACGGCCCGGTTGTCGTTACCGGTGCGACGGGCGGCGTCGGCAGCATTGCGATCGACATGCTGTCAAGCCGCGGCTACGAGGTCGTTGCCGTCACCGGCAAGGAAGGCGAAGAAGAGTACCTGCGCGAGATCGGCGCCCGCCGGATCCTGATCCGGGACAAGATCGACCTTGGCAGCCGGCCGATGGAAAAAGCGACCTGGGCGGGCGCGATCGACAATCTTGGCGGCGAGTACCTGACATGGCTGACGCGGACGATGATGTATGGCGGCAACATCGCCAGTATCGGCCTCGCGGCCAGCCCGTCGCTGAAGACGACGGTCATCCCGTTCATCCTGCGCGGCGTGAACCTGCTGGGGATCAACTCGGTCGAGACGCCGCGTGAGCTGCGGCTGGCGGTCTGGCAACGCATTGCCGGCGACCTGCGACCTCAGCACCTCGACCGCATCGGCTGCCAGACAATCGCCTTCGATCAACTGCCCGACTTTTTCCAGCCGTTTCTGGACGGAAAAGTGACGGGCAGGACGGTTGTCAAGATCCAGTGAGCATTCACGAAGCGCACCGGTCGCACCGCGTTGGCTGGTTGCGTGCTGCGGTACTCGGCGCGAACGACGGTATCGTTTCGACGTCCAGCCTGATCATCGGCGTGGCTGCCGCCAATGCGGGTAAAGGCAGCATTCTGCTGGCCGGAGTCGCGGGTCTTGTGGCCGGTGCGATGTCGATGGCAGCGGGCGAGTACGTCTCGGTAAGCTCGCAGGCGGACACGGAAAAGGCCGACCTGGAACAGGAAAAAAGGTCGCTTGAGGAAAATGAGGAATTCGAGACTCGGGAACTCGCAAAGATTTATCAGACGCGAGGCCTCGAGCGAGGCCTCGCGCGCGAGGTAGCGGAGCAGCTGATGGCACACGACGCGCTCGGCGCTCACGCGAGGGACGAAATCGGCATTTCCGAAATCACCAATGCGCAGCCCTTGCAGGCCGCTTTTTCATCGGCGTCCGCGTTTTTCGTCGGTGCACTGCTGCCGCTTGTTGCGGCCTGGCTGACGCCGCAGCAATCGCTGGTCTCGGTAGTGGCAGGCGCTTCGCTCGTGTTCCTGGCGTTAACCGGTGCGATCGCGGCGCGTGCCGGCGGCGCGCCAATACTCAGGGGTGCCGCAAGGGTAACGTTCTGGGGTGCGCTGGCGATGGCGCTGACAGCGGCGGTCGGCACATTGTTCGGCGTTGCCGGTTAACGCCAATACGTCGTCCGCATGCAGTTGCAAGCAGTCGATGAGCCGTAGTCATACCAGGGCGGTGTCGCTGACGATCAGTCCATTCACGTCGGCATAGACGTAATCTCCCGGATTGAACGTCACACCGGCGAAGCGCACCGGCACGTCAAGTTCGCCGAGGCCGCGTTTCTCCGTTTTCAGCGGGATAACGTTCAGCGCCTTGACGCCAAGATCGATATCGGCGATGACCTCTATGTCACGAATTGCTCCGTGCACGATAATGCCCTGCCAGCCGTTCTCCTTGGCCTTGCTGGCGAGCTGATCGCCGAGCAGCGAGCGCTGCAGTGAACCGCCACCGTCGACAATCAGCACCTTGCCGTCGCCATCCGATGCAACGGCTTCGCGTACGAGCGAATTGTCCTCATGGCAGCTGATCGTGACGATCTGCCCGCCGAAC
>JBFIQH010000044.1:0-16959 GCA_041609735.1 Woeseiaceae bacterium
CCGATGCACCCGAAGGCCCCCAATTCCCGATCAAATCGTAAGCATGTCAGATCCCGATAGCTCCTTCCGGCGTCCGCCAGGCCCGGACACCGTGGTCCCGCTTGGCATCGATCCGCCGACGCTCGACACACTGCAATCGCTCCGCAAGGACTACGGTGACGTCGTTTGTGTGCAAAAGCCGAGTGGCAGGCTCGCGTACTTCATCAATGATCCCGCCGAAGTGCGCCGAATACTCGTCAGGCGGCACACCCGCTACGTCAAGGGTCCCGGCTTCGAGCGGGTCAAGATGCTGCTCGGCAACGGACTGATTGTCAGCGATGGCGACGTGTGGCGCAGATCCAGAACGATGATCCAGCCGGCATTCAAGGTACAGAACGTGCACCGGCTGATTGACGTCATGATCCAGTGCAGTAATGACTGCGCACGCCGCTGGACGGACGCGGCGTTAGAGGGAAGCACGATCAACATTACTGAAGAGACCAGCAGTTTTGCGCTGGATCTTATCCTCGTGTGTATCTTCGGCGACGATTACGAAAACAAGCTGCTCGCCGCCGGCGACAACCCGTTCGCATTTCTTAGCGAGGACTCGACGCGCGACCTCAGCGTCGTCATGAAAATTCGTGAATTGCGCAAGGTTTTGCTGGCGCTGATTGCCGAGCGGCGAAAGGAAGGCAGCGAACGTTTCGACTTTCTGTCGATGTACATGCAGGCGAGGGACAAGGAAGGCAATGCGTTTTCCGATGACGAGTTGCTCGACGAGCTCTTTACGCTGATCGTTGCCGGGTTCGAGACCTCGGCCAACACGCTGAACTGGGCGTGGTACTTGCTCGCCGGGCATCCGGACATCGAAGCGCGGCTGGTCGACGAGGCAGGTCGCGTCGTTCCGGAGGTTGCCGCGGTTACGGCCGAGGCGCTCGGCGCGATGACCTACACGCAGCAGGTGCTGGAGGAAACGTTGCGGCTCTACCCACCAGTCTGGCTGTTCACGCGGCGCGCAACGCAGGACGACGAACTCGAGGCGTTCGATGTGCAGCCGGGCATGGACATTTACCTGTCGCCCTATATCCTGCACCGCAGCGACAATATCTGGCCGGATCCCGAGCGATTCGACCCGGACCGCTTCGAGCTGTCGGACGCGCCGAAAAAGGACCGGCCGTATTTTCCGTTCTCGCTCGGTCCGCGGCGGTGCCTCGGCGAGTATTTCTCATTTCTCGAGATGAAGGTGCACCTGGGGCTGCTGTTACCGCAATTTCGCATGGTACGTACCGATAACACCGATCCCGGTCTGGAACTGGCGATCAATCTTCGATCGAAAAACGATATCCTCCTGAAACCCGTCATGCGACAGAACCCGGAATGAAGCTTTACGACACGATGACAGACCTGCTCGCCGACGCGCGCAGCAGGGATCGACACATTCGCTTTATCGACGGCGAAAAGGACGAGTGCATCGTCGGCTTCGATGACCTCTGGAATCGTGCGCTGGCACTGCTGGGCTCCCTGCAGTCGCGCGGCATGCATCCGGGCGACGAGCTGGTTATTTTCTCCAAGTCGAACGAGAGTTTCGTCATCGCGTTCTGGGCCGCAATTCTCGGCGGCATAGTGCCGGTCCCGGTTGCCGTCGGCATCAGCGACGAGCATCGCTTCAAACTGTTTCGCATTTTGCGGCAACTCGAGCGAGGCACGCTGTTCACCGAGCTGGGGCTGCTGGAGCGCCTGCTGGACTTTTCGGAAGAACGATCGCTCGGAGACGTCACCGGCATCCTGAAATCGAAGACAGTGCTGATGAGCGACGTCAGGCCGGGCGATGCCGGCGAGGTCATACGTCGGGAGCCCAAAGACCTGGCGTTCATCCAGTATTCGTCAGGCTCGACGAGTGACCCGAAGGGCGTTTGCCTGACGCACCGCAATCTGTGCCACAACGTCCGCGCTATCGTCGAGGCAACGCACTGGATGGAGCATGACTGCAGTTTGTCGTGGATGCCGCTGACCCATGATATGGGTCTTATCGGTTATCACCTCAGCGTCATGGCGGCCGGCATGAACCACGCGGTCATGGACACGAACGTATTCGTGCGGCGCCCGTTGCTGTGGATGACGAAGGCCAACGAGCTTCGGGCCACCCAGCTGTGCTCGCCGAATTTCGGCTACAAGCATTTCCTGAAACTGTTCGAACGCAAAGGGCTGCCCGACGGCACGGACCTGTCGTGCGTCAAACTTATCCTTAACGGCGCAGAGCCCATTTCATGGGATCTGTGCGAGGAATTCCTTGGCGCGCTGGCGCCGCTGGGACTCAAGCGTTCTGCGATGTATCCCGTTTACGGGCTCGCCGAAGCGACGGTTGGCGTGTCACTGGGTACCCCGGGGGACGAGCCGACGCGGGTGGTCGTTGACCGCCACGCGTTGCGTATCGGCGACCCGTACAAGGAAATCGATCCGGCACACGCTGACGCGGTCAGCTTCGTCAGGGTCGGCAAAGCGATACGCGATGTTGAGATTCGCATTGCCGACGATGACGACCGGCCACTTGATGACGGTCTGGTTGGCAACATCCAGCTGCGGGGCGCGAGCGTGACCGAGCGCATTTACGGTGACGATGAGGCTACCCGGTCATTGTTTACGGCCGACGGCTGGCTGCGCACGGGCGACTGTGGCGTTTTCGTCGATGGTCAACTCGTTATCACGGGCCGCCAGAAAGACATCATCATCGTCAATGGTCAGAATTACTATCCGCACGACATTGAGGAAATTGTTGCCGATATCGATGAGCTCGATCTCGGCAAGGTCGTGGTCGCCGGTGCGACGCCGACCAGCAGCGGTACCGAGGAATTGCTGGTGTTCATCCTCTTTCGGCAGGACATTGCCGACTTTGCCGGACTGGCGCTGCAGGTGCGCAACGTCATCGGCGAACACATCGGGCTCGAAGTCGACCATGTCATCCCGGTAAGCCGCATTCCGAAGACGACCAGCGGCAAGGTGCAGCGTGCACACCTGTTACGGGACTACCTCGAAGGCGAATTCGACGACGTGCTGGCGCAACTGGGACCGGCGCCCGGCAGCGGCGTCGATGACGACGAACTGGTCGCCGAGCTCGAGTTAATCTGCCGCGAATTTTCGAAGGAGCGTAGCATTGGCCCCGACGACAACCTGTTTGAGGTTGGCGTCAGCTCGCTGACGCTGACCGAGATCGTGTTGGCCATCGACGAACGATACCCGGGCAAGCTCGACATCAGCGACTTGTTCGATTACCCGACGCTCAGGGAAATCGCCGCGTTTCTGCGTCGCGATCCCGCCAATGACGGAGCAGCCTCTTGACCTATTCCCGCATTCTCGGCACCGGCAGTTACCTGCCCGAAAAAGTCATCACGAACGAAGACCTCGAGAAGACGATGGACACGTCGGACGAGTGGATTCGCGAGCGAACCGGCATCAAGCGTCGCCACATTGCCGCCGATGGCGAGACGACCTCGGACCTGTCGGTAGCCGCGGCCGAGCAGGCAATGGGCGCGGCCGGACTGACGGCCGACGATATCGGCCTGATCATTGTCGGCACGACGACACCCGACAAGGTGTTTCCCGGAACCGCCTGTATCGTGCAGCGCAAGCTCGGCATCGTCGGCTGCGGGGCCTTTGACGTACAGGCGGCCTGCAGCGGATTTGTCTACGGCCTGGACATCGCCGATCGCTACATCCGCACGGGCGGCGCAAAGACAGCGCTCGTTATCGGTGCCGAAACGCTGTCCCGCATTACCAACTGGGAAGACCGGACAACCGCGGTCCTGTTCGGCGATGGCGCCGGTGCCGTGGTGCTCGGTGAATCGGATGAAGCCGGTGTGCTGTCGACACACATACACTCGGATGGCAACCAGGAATTGCTGCTGCACGTGCCGCAGGGCATCTCCCAAGGCTACGACCAGACGCGCGCCGGCGAAGCGTTCATCCGCATGGAGGGTAACGCCGTGTTCCGCAAAGCTGTTGCAACGCTGGACCTGATCGCGCGCGAAACGTTGTCCGGCAACGAGTTTTCAAAAGAGGAGCTCGACTGGCTGGTGCCGCACCAGGCCAACCTGCGCATCATCAAGGCCGCCGCCAAGAAGGTGGGGTTGCCGATGGACCGCGTCGTCGTTACCGTTGATGAACACGCCAACACGTCGGCGGCGTCGATTCCGCTGGCGCTCGACATCGCGGTTCGGGACGGTCGTATCCAGCGTGGCGAGCTACTGTTACTGGAGGCATTTGGCGCCGGCTTCACGTGGGGGTCAGCACTGCTGCGTTATTAATTACTTGAAGTAACAAAGATAAGTATCTGTTGTACAAGACGTTAATATTTTCTGCGCTGTTCCTGTTGTCGCTCCCCGGATCGCCACCGCGGGCCGATCCGCCGGACGCGGCGGTTATCAGGAGCGCAGTCGACGAGGCGCGGGCCGACGCGATCGAGCTGTTCCGCGAGTTCCTGTCGCTGCCGAATGATGCACGCCACCCGGACGCGATCGAGGCGCTGCTTCGCTGGCTGGAGCCGGCATTCCGGGAACGAGGCTTCGAAACCGAACGCCTCGCAACAGCCGGCAATCCGGCGCTGGTTGCGAGCCGTGTCGTCGACCCAAAGAAACCGACGGTACTGGTCTACCTGCAGGCGGACGGGCAGCCCGTCGATCCCGCCGCCTGGAACCAGGCCAGCCCGTATCTTCCGGTGCTGAAGGAGCGCGGTCTGGACGGAAGCTGGTCGGAGATTCCATGGGAACGCATCGAGCTCGGCATTGATCCCGACTGGCGCATATTTGCGCGTTCTGCGTCCGACTCGAAAGGGCCCATGACGCAGTTTCTGGTCGCCATCGGATTGCTCGATGCCGTTGGATTCCCGTTCGACTACAACCTCAAGGTACTTGTCGATACCGAGGAAGAACTCGGCTCGCCACACCTTGAAGATGCGATCAACGAATCCAGAAATCTGCTGGCCGCCGATCTGCTACTGATTTTCGACGGACCGCCGCATGCCTCGAACCGGCCGACCGTGTCGTTCGGCGCTCGCGGCATCGCAACCGCAACCATCACCGTTTACGGGCCGAAAGTCGCACAGCACAGCGGCCACTATGGGAACTTCGTGCCGAACCCGGTGTTTGCCCTCGCGAGCTTGCTTGCCTCGATGAAGTCGGCCGACGGCATCGTACGTATTCCGGGATTTTATGACGGTGTAGACATCGACGACGATACATTGGCTGTGCTCAAAGCGGTGCCCGACGATGAAGACGCGATCCTCGCGTCGATGGGCGTTGCCGAGCCGGAGTCGGTCGGCAAATCGCTGCAGGAATCGCTGCAGTACCCTTCGCTGAATGTTCGCGGCATGGCCGCCGGTTGGATCGGCAACGAAGCGCGCACAATCATTCCACCCGCGGCCACTGCCGAAATCGATATCCGCCTGGTGCCGGAATCTGACCCGGAGCGGCTGCTGAATCTCGTCCGGTCGCATATTGATGGCCAGGGCTTTCACGTCATCGACGGAGAGCCGAGCGATGCCGAACGCGCGCAATATCCGCGCATTGCGTCGTTCACGCACGACATCAGTTACGGTGCCTTTCGTTCCGATATCGACGCACCGCCCGGCCGCATGGCGAGGGCAGGGATGCGTCACCTGTTCGGCGAGGATCCGATCCTGATTCGCTCGATGGGCGGGTCGATTCCCATCGCGCCGATCATCGACGCGCTCGGAGTACCGGCCGCCACGGTACCGACGGTCAATATCGACAACAACCAGCACAGCCCGAATGAAAATATTCGCATCGGCAACTTTGTCGACGGCATTGCGATACTGATGGCCGTGCTCAGCCAGGCGCCGGTGCTGGAAGTGCCTGATGCGGAGACGGGTGGCGCAGAACAGGAGCGAGACACGCCCACAGCACCCCTGCCCGAGTAGCCGATGACGGAGTGGGCCCGGGATTCGACATAACGTTGCGTGAAGTCAGAATTGCGGCCATTTTGACGTGATTTGCGTCACATTTTTAGCGACAGCGCGTCTTTATACTGGCTCCAAGACTGTCGCGGAACAGAGACAGCTTAGGAGCCCGGATGAAATCCAAGGATGACAACAACGTTCCGTTTTCGGAATCCAGCGTATCGCTGAAACTCGCGTTGATACAGCGCCGTTGCGTCGAGCTGCTGGACGATGGCGACCTCGAACTCAGCCTCGAAGATGCCGTAGCCGAGAACGACAACAGCAATCCTTACAGTCACGGCTGATCCCGAACATCGGGGTCGCGAGCCGCGGCTGTCGCCTCGAGGTGCAGGACCTCGAGCAGCTGCAGTCGCCAGATCCAGATGGCGACGATCAGCGCCGCCGCGACCGGCAACGCGAATGCCGGATTCAGCAAGACGATAAAATCGTAAATTCCGTGCAAAACAGCACTAATCGCGAAGCCGCGCAATGCCGCCAAAGCGATGGACGTGCCGCGCATATACGCCTGTCCGACCTGGTGCCCCCAGATCGACGCGAACAGGATATGGACGACCGGGCTCGCGAAGCCGCGCGCCGTTGCCTCCAGTGCTGTAAGAAACTGCAGGTAATATAGGTTTTCGGCGGCGGCAAAACCGAGGCCGATGAAAGACGCATAAATAATGCCGTCAATAGGCTCGTCGAATTCGCGGAATCGCACGACGACGATGAGAAATGGCAGCAACTTCGAAAATTCCTCGATCGGGCCAATAGCCAGTATGGCGTAGGCAAACAGCCCGGCCGGATTCGTCGCGGCCAACGCGAAAGCATCGTGCCTCAGGCTCACAAAATCGAGGCTGATATACAGGCCTTTGGCCAGGACCGCGGCGCAGCCGCCGAGTAGCAAGGCAATCAGCAAATGGCCGGCTGGCTCCGGCAGGTGCCGGTCCTTGTGGTAGTGATAGCCCGCCCAGAACAGGGCGGGCAGCAGCACCGGCAGCAACATCGTCAGTTCGATCATCGGCGTATTGTGTCGGCTGCCGTCCGGCGGCGTCACCCGAGACCGTCACAAAACGAATAAGCCCTTGTCTGGACTCAAGTTACCGCCGCGGAGGCCGATATTTCGCGTAGTGCCGCAGCGTGCTGCTTGCGGTGTATTCCAGCCGGCCAGACGGGGACCGCCTTGGCTACTGAAGACAGGTACGACGCATTATTGCGGGCAATACCCGACGACATGATCGTGTTGTCGAGGGTTGGCGATATTACCGGATACCGGCCCGGCAACAGCACGCACCCGATGCCGGACCCGGGCGAGACACCGACGGCACTGGCAGACTACTTGCCGCGGGCGATTGCGGATATTTGGTTGCGCCTGGCACTCGACGTCATGAAAACGGGCAAGCTGCAGCACTATGAATTTGCGCTGCCGACTGACGACAGCAGCATTGCTTATTACGTCGGCCGATTCGTGCCCTACATGGATGACAGTGTGCTGGTCATCGTGACCGAGTTTACGGCTCAGAAGCGCGCGGAAGAGAAAATCCACAAGCTCGCCTTTTACGACGCATTGACCGGTTTACCCAACCGGCAATATTTCCTGCAGCAACTCGAACAAATGATCGACGAGGCACGCAAAGATCATGGGCGAATCGCCGTGCTGTATGTCGACCTCGACAACTTTAAACGCATCAACGATAACCTCGGCCACAGTTTCGGCGACGGCGTGCTGAAGGCGATTGCCGAGCGCATGTCGGGCTGCATACGCAAACGGGCATCAGCGGATCGACCAAATAACGAACCGTTCGGTATTGCGCGACTCGGCGGCGATGAGTTCGTCTGCGCTATCGATGGTGCCGAGGACGAAGACGTCATGATGACCATCGCGGAACGCATTCGCGACCAGCTGCGCAAGCCGGTGCGATATCGGGGACACGAGTTTGTTGTGACTCCGAGCGTCGGCATTGCGGTCTATCCTCAGGATGGAGAAGATGTCGAGGACCTGCTGAAACATGCCGACGTTGCGATGTACCAGGCCAAGGGTGCCGGGCGCAACAGCGTAAGGTTTTACTCGGGAACTATGAGCCTTCGTTCTATGCGGCGACTCGAGCTCGAAGGTCGCCTGCGACGCGCAATAGAAAATGACGACCTCGAGCTGCATTTTCAGCCCAAACGAAATCTGGCAACCGGCAAAACGGTCGGCGTCGAAGCGCTGGTACGGTGGCATGCCGACGACGGCTACATTCCGCCGTCACACTTCATCCCGATGGCCGAAGAATCCGGCCTGATCACGCCGCTTGGCGAATGGGTCCTGCGTACGGCCTGTCGGCAAGTACGGCAGTGGAAAACGGCGCTCGGAATCGAAGTCGAAGTCGCGGTCAACATTTCGAGTCAACAGCTCTACCAGAGTGACCTGAAGAAGACCGTCATGAAGGCGCTGTTCGAAGCCTCTATCAAGCCGAATCTGCTGCAGCTGGAGTTGACCGAAAGCCTGTTGATGCGGGATGTCGATGCCACGATCGGGACGTTGGCCTATCTGAAAGATGCCGGCGTCAGCCTCGCGATAGACGACTTCGGGACCGGCTATTCGTCGTTGAGCTACCTGAAGAAATTCCCGCTGGACGCGTTGAAGATTGACCGCTCGTTTGTCGCCGAACTGGGCGATAACAACGACGATGCGGCAATCTGTGCCGCCATCATCGCAATGGCGCATCGGCTCGGTCTTCAGGTGATCGCCGAAGGCATCGAAACGGACTACCAGCTCGAGTTCCTGCGCGACCAGGGCTGTGAGATCGGGCAGGGCTATTTGCTGGGCCGGCCGCTGCCGGCATCGGAGTTTGAGCGCGCCGTCACCTCGCGCCCCAACCAGCTGATCGCCTCCTCGGTACGCGGACCCCAGAGATGACCGTAGCTCAGGCGTATGTAATTCGTGTAGCAGCCGCACGGCGAGAAGATGTGGCCAGGCGCGATGCTGATGCCGGCCGCAACTGCTGCGTCGAACAGCGCCTCGGCATCGACCGGTTCCGGCATCTCGACCCAGATTACTGATCCGCCTGCCGGGCGCGACGTACGGGTGGGCTCGGGAAAGTGCTCGCCAATTAATGCATGCAGGCGCTCCGCGTTGCGTTTCAGCACCTGACGCAGCAACTTCAGGTATCTCGCGTAGTCGCCGCTTGCGATGAAGTCCGCCAGCGTCATCTGCTGTAGCAGCCCGGATGAACAGGAGAAGGCACGTTTCAGGTGCGCAATTTCATCGATGTCATTCCCCGCCGAGACCCAACCAATCCGGTATCCAGGCGCAGCCGTTTTCGAAAACGAACCGCAGGTCAGAACCCGCGCATTGCGGTCGACAAACTGGGCCGGGAGCGGTCGCACTCCGTCAAATCTCAGGTCGCCGTAGACGTCATCCTCGATCAGTGCGACATCGTGTTTTTTTAAAACCTCGAGCAGTCGTATGCGCTCATCGTCCGGCATCGTCGTACCGAGCGGGTTTCCGAGCGTGGTCGAAAATACGCAGGCGGCGATTTTTTGTTCACCGAGCATCGTGTCGAGTTTTTCGACGGAGACACCTTCTTCGGCGCAGGTGCCTACCTCGATCGCCAGCATGCCGAGGCTGTCGATCAGTTCGAGAATCCCATGATAGGTCGGCGTTTCCACGGCAATGACGTTGCCCGCTTCTGCGACGTGTTTCAATGCCAGGAGCAATGCCTCCTGGCCGCCATTCGTGATGCAAATTGATTCCGGGTCGACGTGCGTGCCGGTCGAATCGAGGTAGTGCAGTGAAATCTGCCGCCGCAACGCGGGTTCACCCAGCGTCGATGCATAGCTGAGACTGCGATCCTCGGCGCGCGCCATGACGCGTTTCATCGCCCGGTGCAGCGCTTTCGCCGCCGGTTTCGCCATGCACGGGTTCGCGATGCCCAGCGGCACGAGCTTCGGGTTGTTGATGCCGTCATAGACCCGCTCCATCAGCGGGCGGCAGCTCAGGGAAACCGCTTTTCCGTAAGGACCGGGCCGTACCAGCGGCCTGGCATTCCGGTGGCGGACATAAAACCCGGACTGTGGCCTGGACTCGACCTTTCGGCGGCGTTCGAGTTCGATGTAGGCCTGTCGGACGGTTGGCACACTGACCCCGACGCGCTCGCTCATCTTGCGCAGCGACGGCAGCTTGTCGCCCGGCAGCAGTGTGCCGGAACTGATGTTTTCATCAATTAAATCAATTACCTGTCGGTACAGGTAAACGCCGTCTTTCTTGTGGAGATCCAGCATAACTGTATATATCAAGTTTTCTAAAAACTGTATCTGTTATAGGCACAAATGCCGGGTATAGTCAAGCCCGGATCACCAGAGGCTGCTGTCATGAAACACTGCAACTCACATTGCCCGGCTGATGCCGCCCGCGAGCGCTGGCTCGCCGAAGTCGCACCTCGATTTCCGGATTTGCGCCACCGGTTTCGGCTGCGTTGGAAAGATGCGCTCGGCGCCCTGATTGGCCCCGCCGAGCGTTTGCATCACCTGAGAAACCTGCGGTCCGCCATGTTCTATGATGCGATCGACCAGGTGGACCGACGCGATGACTGCAATTGATCGTCGCACCTCGTAGCAGGGCATTCAGGGACCACGGCCTGACCGATGAGCAATCTGTTTCTGTATACCGTTACCGTATTGATCTGGGGCTCGACCTGGTTCGCGATCGAGTTCCAGCTCGGTGTCGTCGCCCCGGAGGTATCGATCGTCTACCGCTACGCCAGCGCGTCCGTATTGCTGATTGGCTGGTGCCTGATGCGCCGCAAGTCGCTCAGATTTCCGCTGCGTGCGCACGTCTGGTTCGTAATGCTCGGATTCTTTCTGTTCTGCCTGAACTACATCCTGACCTATCGCGCCCAGATACACATTACTTCGGCGTTGAGCGCGATCGTTTTTTCCTCGATGGTCTGGATGAATATCCTGCTGGCAAAGATGCTGTTCGGTGTGCGCGCAAGCCGCTCGGTACAGGGCGGGGCGATCATCGGCATCTGCGGGATCGTCGTACTGTTTGCGCCACAAATTGGCGAGCTTTCCCTGACAGACACCGTGCTGTACGGATCCGTGCTGGCCGGTCTCGGCGCGTTCTCGGCTTCCTGCGGCAACATGGTGTCGCAGAAAGCCCAGGCGCTGAGACTGCCGATCGTGCAGTCGAATGCCTGGGGCATGTTCTACGGTGCGTCAATAACTGCGATATACACGATTGTGCAAGGGCACGAGTTCACGTTTGATGCGTCACCGGGATACGTCATTTCTCTCGGCTACCTGTCGATCTTCGGGTCTATCATTGCATTCGGCGCTTACCTGACGCTGCTCGGGCGAATAGGCGCACATAAGGCAGGTTACGCGATGGTGCTGTTCCCGGTCGTCGCACTGATACTGTCCACACTGTTTGAGGGTCTGCGCATCGACGCGTCCATCATTGTCGGAACGATTCTGGTACTCGCCGGCAATCTGGCCGTCCTCAAGGGTGCGCCGCGCAAGAAACCGGTGCAGCCAGTCGTCGCGCAGGCCGACTAGCGATCTTCGGGGTTGAGCGGGCGCGGGTGACTGCCGTCATCCCAGGCCGACTTGCTGTTGCCGTAGGCGGGCACGCCGCCGTTGTCCTTCAGCAACTTTGCGAAGTGCATCAGGTTCCACGTCATGAACGCCGTGTTGCGTTGCGTAAAGCTGTTCTCCGGGCCACCCGAATCCTCGTCGCAGTATGAGGGGCCCGGTCCGGCTTCACCGATCCAGCCGGCATCGGCCTGCGGCGGTATGCAGTAGCCGAGGTGCTGCAATGCATACAGGATCGTCATCGAACAATGCTTGATACCGTCCTCGTTGCCGGTAATGATGGCACCACCGACGCGGCCGTAATAAATGTACTGGCCCTTGTCGTTCAGCTTCCCGGACTCGGCATACAGCCGCTCTATGACCCGCCGGCAAACGGAGCTTTCCTCGCCCAGCCAGATCGGCGTGCCGATGATCAGGATGTCGGCGCCCATGACGCGTTGGCACAGAGCCGGCCAGTCATCATTGTCGAAACCATGCTCGGTCATGTCAGGCTGCACACCGGGCGCAAGATCCAGGTCGACAGCGCGGACGTAATCGACCTCGACGCCGTTCTTCTCGAGAATCGAGCGTGACACCGCGATTAAACCTTCAGTGTGCGACAGCTGGCCGGTCGGCTTCAGCGTGCAGTTGATGATCATCGCCTGCAATCCGCTGAAGTCGTAGTGCTGCCTGCTGCCCGCGCTGCTTGTCGCCATCGCTGTCGCTCCGCTCAGCCGGACTTCTTCAACAACGGCGCCCATTCGGGATGCTTGTCGAACAGGGCCTTGACGAACGGGCACTTCGGGACGATTTTGAATCCGTCTTTTTGCGCGTCATCGACGAGGCGCTCGACGAGAGCCGTTGCGATACCGTTGCCTCGCAGCGCCTGCGGCACCCCGGTATGTTCGGCAACGATGGCATCGACGCCGAGCTTGCGGTAGGTGAGTTCGCCGGTCGCGTCCTTGCCCGCGACGCGCGCCACGTATCGGCCGCGCAGCCATGATTCGGTTCGTGTAATCTCGATATCGATCATCAGACTCCACTGTCCTTCTATAAGGCGTTACGCTACCACAATCGTGCGCACGACGATGTCACGGCAAGCTGTCAGGTGCGGCTGTTACGGTGGTGACCCGGTAAAGAGAACCTCCCTCCAGCGCATCAGCATGGACACTGAGGTTCAGCGTCGAGAGCAGCAATAACAGGGCAGTTCGGCAGGCCATGGCTTGATTTCCGCACAGGTGGACTTGATTTCCGCACAGGTGGATGAGGGGAGGCTTACCCAGGATCCTAGCGGAAGCCGGGAGCGGTCTCGCGTTCAGTGGCTGCCGGCGAGAATTTCTGCGATCAGCAGCCAGATGTTGGCATTGCCGCCCATGCCGAAATGCGTGCTGCGGACCTCGAGATTCAGTGCCTGCGGGTTGTAGGTGTCGACGCTGGCTCGCCAGTCGACGACACCGTCCGACTTCGAATAGATTGATGTGACCGGCTGCCGAATGCCTATCAGGTTTCGCTGATGAACTTCCTCTTCGAACTTGTCGAGGTCCAGGTTGGCGATCTCGGCGAACCGCGAGGCGACCGTCGTGTACTTTGGACCGCCGACAATCGGTGTGCCCATCGTTATTACTTCGCGGACCTCGCGCTCATGCAGGCGGGCGGTTTCCCGGGCAACGACGCCGCCGAGGCTCCAGCCGATCAACGTTACCGGCTCACCGTCGCGCGCGGCACGAATCTGGCTGCAGCGCAGTGCGACCCGGACAACGTCGTTCTCGACATCGCCGTGGTTTCGGCCGAGCCCCCAGTCGTGGGTCTCGTACCCGAGGTAGTCGAGGTAACGGCTCAGCGGCCGCAGCGACGCTTCGTCGGCGCGATAGCCGGGCAGCAGCATGACCGGGCGGCCGTCGCCGCGCGGTGCCGTCGCGAGTTGCGGTGCCCGGAAGACCAGCGAGGCCCAGTCGAAGGGTGCGCGGACCTCGAGGAGTGTCGCCAGGCGGCTGGGGGCCTGGTAGTTCATGTGGCGATGCTCATACGGCCGGATTTAGTTCGTTTGTGAACGAAATCGCAGTGTAGTCGTTTGCTAGACGGTTCACAAGTGAACTGTTAACCTCGCCGCATGTCGGGGAGGGCACCTACAACGAAAACGCGCGGCTTCGATGTCTGGATGGAGGTCGGGCGCACCCATCTCAAGGTGCATCGGGTATTGAACCTGTTGCTCAGCGAGCTTGATTTGTCGCTGGCCCAGCACGAGATCCTGGTCGCGTTACGCAACAGGCCCGGCCAGACGCAACAGGAACTGTCCAATCGCCTGATGCTCGTCAAGAGCAACGCGTCGGCGCTGATCCGGAAACTTGAGGACAGAGGACTCGTTCGGCGTACGCCCGATCCAGACGATACCCGCAACAAGCGTGTGCAGCTGACGCGCGCCGGCCAGGCGCTGGTGCGCAAGTCGTTTGCGGTCCAGAACCGCGTTATAAAAGCGATGGCCGACGTCATGAGCAACGAAGATCTCCTGCATACGCAGGCGGTGATGCGCCGCGTCGCGGCAGCCGTCGACGACCTGAACCCGGCGTAGTCGCCACAACGCCTGACCGTCGCCAGGGACGTGTCACGCACGGCAAGTTGCGCACATTCGCATCATTTTCGCGGCAGCGGGCAGCAGCGGCGTCCGGCCGGCCTGTTCCCTGAAGCCAGTCGCACCGCGGTGTTCGGCGCTCACGCCAGTGCAGGTATTGACGTTTTTATGTGAAATCATTAGATTACGGCTGTAAGTTGATGTTAAATCGTCGATATATCCCGCAACCTAACGCGGGCAGCAGGCAGCGGCAAGACTGCCACGGGGTCCCAAAAACAACACAAAAGATCCAGGACGGACGAACCAATGACTGAAAAACAGCAATCGAGCCAGCGCGGATTGGATGATGCAATTCGCGCCCACCGGACGACGAACGACAACACCGATCTGACATCGCTCAACAAGACGCTCGTCAAGAGCGGACTCTGGAAAAAGCTGACGCTGGAACGTATTGAATCCGCGCGCAGCGGCAAAGCGGAAGGCGATGACCGCGAGGTTCTGCAGCAACTGAAAGTAGAAATGGGCGACCTCATCGAGCAGTACTGGCAGGATCTGGTGCGTTCGGCGGCGGACAAGATCGTGCACTCGAGCGAGCCGGGCTCGGCGGACCCCGCCAACGAGGACGACGTGCGACGCGAAGTCACCAACGCGCGCAAACTGCTTGCATTGCACGAGTCGACGATGAAGCAAGCGCGCCATCGCCTGTACGAGCAATGGGCCCGTGTTTACGTGCGCAATAAGCGCATCGACTGCCTGGCGACGGCGATCACCACGATCCGGGCGGCGCACGCGCAGGAGCTCGACCGGCAACGAAGCCGCTACGCGAAACTGCAGGAAGCGTTCGCGGAGTTTCAGCACGAGGCGGACCAGCTGCTCGTCCAGCTGGATAGCGAGAATCTTCGCTTGAAAGCAAACGCCAGGAAAACAGCGCAGTAGCGCGCAAAAAAAGCCGGGCAAACCCGCCAGCGGCCGTCCTGTTGCCGCACGCCGGTCGTAGCGTCAGCGCTTCCGGCAACGCCAGGCTGCGCCACAGAAAGCGAGACTCCGGGGCCGACTCTTCAGCAATGTGCGCAACGGCTCGATCTGGCATATAGTGGTATTGGCGTCACGGTTGACCGTTCCGGGTGGGGCCGTCAACCCAGCAGGGAGGATTCACGATGTTTAATCGCAGTCGCGAGGAAGGCTCGGTGGCGGACGGCAAGCCACTGCGCATCGGCCATCAGTCGCCGGTACGGTCACGCAACGTCTCGGTCATAGGCCCGACGCTGGTGTTCAAAGGTGAACTGTCGGCCGACGAAGACCTCGTTATTGAAGGCACGATTGAGGGCACGATCGCCCATCACAAGAAAAACCTGACCGTCGGCAAACAGGGCAGGGTAAAGGCAGACATCCACGCCAGCTCCGTGCTGGTTGAAGGCACCCTGCACGGCAATATCCACAGCGATGGGCTGGTGTCGCTGGCGAAAACCGCGGTCGTCGAAGGCGATATATTCTGTGCCCGCCTCGTATTCGAAGATGGCGCGAGTTTCACCGGGCACGTCGACATGGCAAAACCGAACCCGCTGAAGATCGCCGATGCCGGCGACGAACAGGACGACACTAGAGAGGCCAGCGACGCCGAAACGATTCGTTTCGGCAGCCAGTAGCCTGTCGTAGATCGTGACGTCGGTTATCGGGGCGCACGTGCGCCGCCCAGCCGAAATCCGATTTCGGCATACGGCTCACTGGAGACAGCGTCATTCGATCGACTGCCGGTGCGGTCGGTAAACGCCAATTGGCGTTCGAAGGTATGACCCGCCGACAGGTTCACCGCAATCACCGGTGTGACGGCGATGCTCCAGGTCAGCAGTACGCGCCATTCCTCTCGGCGCAGATCAAAATCGGTGCGGAAATCGTCGCTGACGACGCGCCAGCGCTCGCCTGACGGGTACAGACGTGCGCTGAACGCGTGCCGGTCTGACGCCTTCCACCAGGCCCCGGAGTCGGGAAATGCGACGCGAATACGCAAATCCGGGTAAGGACGAACATCGATACCCGCAATGGGATAAAGGCGCGGCCTGCCGAACGACTGATCGTAAGCGACACCAATAATCCACGGGGTTGCACTGCCGAGCTCGAGCCGGCCGTCAACCTGCAGGTCATTGCGGCTGCCGCGATTGAAAAAATCCTTGAACACATTGGACGACGTTGCGATGCGCGGTGCAAGCTGGCCACGCCACTGCAATTGGCCTGAATCAATCGCGAATCGCAGCGGAAATCGCAGACGATGCACATCGAGGTTTCGACTGGCAACGCCGCGAAATTCCAGATGCGTGTACTCGTAGTCGAGGCCGAAATCGACCCGGGCGGCCGCCGTGTCACGACGGTAAAGACCGAGCGCGAGCTGATATACCCGGGTGCGAACCGACGCCGGTCCGTTACCGATGGTCGCCCTGGTATGCGAGCCCGAAGCAGCGCTGACATAGGGCGGCACCAGCGGCCATAGTTCTGCGGACGACGGTTCCGCGACCGCGATGCCGCCCGCCAGCAGGGCCCAGATGGCCGGCATTGCGACAGCAAAGCCGGTTCCCATTCGCGGATGGCGTACGGGGCATCGACAGTTCATGGCACCATTTTGCAGTCAGCGGGTGGTCAAATCGAGGGCGGAATAGGCACATGAATATTTAATCAAACAGCTTAAGTAAGTAGTATAAATAATTGATTATACTCTTTTTGTGTTCGTTCTCAGGTCGGAATGCCGGAGGTCCGGGAGCACGGATCTCGTCGCCCACAGCGTGGCACCGTATCGAGCGTGGCCGGCGTCCCGCCTGTTCCGGACCTGCGTAATTGCACTAAAATGTCGTCGCGCTCACGCTGTGGGCTTTGGTCGCCAATACGCATAGCTTGGCGATGCGGAGGTTTTCATGCG
>JBFIQH010000045.1:0-16822 GCA_041609735.1 Woeseiaceae bacterium
CCGCGCCATTGCCGGCGGAGCGCGCCTTGCCACACGCTGTGTACGGCGCGCGCTGAAATGATGCGAATTAACCGGACAGGACACCAGGGAGAGATTCAATGAACGACACGAATGCAACGACAATCGACGAACAATCGCAGGCCGGCGGCGACGCCGCCGCTGACAAGCAGTATTTCCGCGTCACGATCAATGCGCCGATAAACAAGGTATGGGCGGAACTGACCCGTTGCGACACGGTACTGCCGTTTTTCTTCAACAGCGCCTGCAAAACGACCGGGCTTGCCGAAGGCGCGCCGATACGAATGCAGTCCAAGGACGGCAAGTACACGTCGGTGGTCGGTACCGTGCTCGAGTTCGACCCGCCGCACCGCTACGCGCATACATTCAAGTTCACGAACTTCGACGACCCGCCGTGTGTCGTCCGCTATCGGCTGAAAGAAGTCGACGGCGGCACCGAGTTCACGCTGATCAACGAGAACGTCCCGGCCGGCACGAAGACGGCGAAGTACATGACACAGGGCGGAGACTTCATCACCGCCAACCTGAAGTCGATTGTCGAAACGGGCAAGCCGACGGCCAGCGGCCGCTTCGCGCTGATCATGATGGGGCTGTTCTCGGTATTCACGCCGAAAGCGTGCCGCAGCGAGAACTGGCCGTTCGATCGGGAGATCTGAATTTTCCGGGACAGCTTGCCCGCACCCGATAGATCGGCCGTCTCGCCCAACCGGGCAGGCTGTCACCGGAATTTCGCCACGATGCGAACATCGATGGGCCGATTACGATGCGACACTGATGTCTGAAACCGAAGGTCAGCTTGTCTCTTTCAGGATCCGGTGCGCGGCATTGTAGCCCGGAGCGCCGGTGACGCCGCCGCCCGGGTGCGTGCCGGCACCACAGAGGTACAGCCCGTCGATCGGCGTACGATAATGAGCCCAGCCGGGGAGCGGCCGCATGAAGAACATCTGCTGCAGCGAGATGTCGCCGTGGAAGATGTTGCCTTCGGTGATGCCGAAGCGTTCCTCGAGGTCTGGCGGCGTGAACACGCGGCGCGCGACGACGGCGCCGGGCACGTTCGGCGCGTAGCGCCCGATAAGTTCAGTGACCCGGTCACCGAGTGCCTCACGCCGATCGGACCACGCGCCGGCAGCGAGGCGATACGGCAGGTACTGCACGAAACAGGTCAGCATATGGCGGCCATCGGGCGCGAGCGTCGGGTCGACATTCGATGCCAGCACGCAGTCGACCCAGAGCCGCTCCGGAATTTCACCGCGTGCCGCGGTGTTGTAATTGACTTCCGCGTCGGCCAGCGACGGTATCAGCGTAAACAACGAGCGCTGTGGTCGCGTCCGGTCTGCCGGCATACCCGTCACCTGCGGCTCTTCCGATAGCACATAGTTGACCTTGCCGGCCGGGCCGTCCATGCGGATATTCGCAACATCCTTGCGAAACGCCTCGTCGAGATCGCCCGCCTCGACCAGCGTCAGGAAGGTTCGCTTCGGGTCCGCGTTTGAAACGACGGTTCTTGCATCCAGTGCGGAGCCGTCCGTCAACGTGACGCCGGTAGCGCGACCATTGACGGTATTGATTCGTTGCACCGACGCCCCTGTGCGAATCTCGACGCCGAGGTCTTCGCAGGCAGACCGCATTGCCGCGGTGATTGCACCCATGCCGCCGATGACGTGCCCCTGCCAGGCCTGCTGCTCGTTGTCGCCGCCGCTCAGCAGGTGAAACAGCAATCCCATCGCCGTGCCCGGCTGGTAGGGTCCGCCGTGCTTGCCGTACAGGCTGTTGGACAGGATCAGCCGCTTCAGCTTGTCCGATTCGAAGCGATTGTCGAGGAACTCGCCGAGCGAGCCGGTCAGGAAGCGCACGAGCTGACTGATGTCGTCGCCGCGAAGACCGCGGAAACGCCGCCACGTGCGCAGGCCTTCCACCAGCTTGCGGATGCCGCGAGCGTGTATGTCCGGGGGCGGTTCGAGAAAGTAGGGCTGCAGGTAGGCGGCAAGCCGTTTCAGTTCCGCTTCGGTGTCGAAGAAACGCCCGATGTCTGCCGGTGCGACCCGACCGAGTTCCTCGCGCATGCGCGCCTCGTCCGACCACCAGCCGACGACGTCGCCATCCTCGAACGCGGCCTGCACACCCGGCTCGCAGGCGACCATCTTCAGGCCGTAGTCGGCGAGCTTCAGGTCGCGAATGATCGTCGGCCGCAGCATGCTTGCAATATAGGATGCCGTGGAGACGCGGCAGCCGGGCGCGAGCTCGGGATCGACTTCCTCGGTCACGGCGCAGCCGCCAACGATGTCGCGCCGTTCGAGAACGAGCACCTTGCGGCGGGCCCGCGCCAGGTAGGCGGCTGCCGTCAGGCCGTTGTGACCTGCTCCGATAACGATGACGTCATATTGCATACCGGCGCCCGACGGGGTTGAATGATGCGAGCATACATGAACGCGAAGATCGACAAACTCGAGGAAACGCTGCCGGGCGAACAGTACCTGGATCCGGCACATTTGCTGCTCGAGCGCGACCGCATCTTCTTTCGCGACTGGTTCTGTGTTGGCCGCGAGGAAGGGCTGGTCGAGAAAGGCGACTACCGGCTCGTCAATATTCTCGGCGAAAGCATCCTCATCGTGCGCGACGAATCGCTGCATGCGTTTCACAATGTGTGCCGACATCGCGGTGCGGAACTCGTTGCGAGCCCCGACGGGTCGGAGCAGTGCGGGCAATTCAAGGCCGGCATCCGCTGCCCGTACCATTCGTGGAACTACCGGTTGAACGGCGAGCTGCACAGCACGCCGCATCTCGACGTCGACAGGTCGAAGCTGGCGCTGCACGGCATCGGGATCGACACCTGGGGCGGCTACGTGTTCGTTTGCGTGAAGCCCGGGCGTGCGACGCTTGCCGAGTCGCTCGGGCCGGTGCCGGAGAAGCTGAAACGCTATCCGCTCGCTGACCTGAGGATCGGACATCGCATCGACTACACGGTCGCCGCGAACTGGAAGGTGATTCTCGAGAACTACAACGAGTGCTATCACTGCGCCGGCGTGCACCCGGAGCTTTGCAAGATCGTGCCCGCGTTTCGCAAGGGCGGCGGCAACGATCTCGACTGGGACAACGGTATCCCGCAAGCCGAAGGCACGAATACGTTCACGTTCAGCGGCACGACCAACCGCGCGCCTTTTCCCGGCCTCGACGAGGTCGAAAAAGTTCGTCACAAGGGCGAGCTGATCTACCCGAACATGCTGGTCAGCCTGTCGATGGACCACGTGGCCTCGTTCACGGTCTGGCCGCGTTCGCCGTCGAAAACCGACATCATCTGCGAGTTCCTGTTTCATCCCGATGAAATGGTGAAGCCCGAATTCGACCCGAGCGACGCCGTGAATTTCTGGGACCTCGTCAACCGGCAGGACTGGCAAATCTGCGAGAGCGTTCAGCGCGGCATGACAGCGAGTGTCTTCGAGTCCGGTTTCTATGGCCCGATGGAAGACTGGAGCCTCGACATCCGTGACTACGTGCGCGCGCGTCTCGAGACGGACTAGGCGACCAGGGCGCAGGGCAGTATAAGGACAGCGGCCGCGGCTCCCCCGGGGCAACATTCGGCTGTGCAATGACGAATGGCCGTCGAACCGGGGAAAAACACCCGGCACGTATTGTCATTGACAGGCGGGCGGCACACTCCGACACTGTTGCGACTTTTTGCCTGTGTGTTCAGCCATTGAAAAGGTTTCGCGACCAGCTCAGACGCCGTGACTTCGTCATTTCCGCGTCGCTGCCGCTTGCGCCGACGACCACGGCCCGGGAAATCCGGGACGGTGCTGCCGCGCTCAAGCCACACTGCGATGCGATACAGGTAGGCGACAATCATGACGTCGACGGGCATATGTCGTCGCTCGCGGTCGCCTCACTGGCGCGCGACGCCGGCGTCGATACCGTGGTTCACCTCAGCTGCCGGGATCGAAACCGGGTTGCGCTGCAGGCTGAGATACTTGGCGCCGCGGCGCTCGGTGTTACGAGTCTCGTGCTGATGCGCGGCGACAAGCTGCCCGGCACGACGACGCCCGCGCGCGGAGTGTTCCAGGTGGATACGATAGAGCTGATCGCACTGGCAACCGCGATCGGGGGCAACACACATCTGGTGTCGCCGCCCGGCTTCAAGATAGGGTCCCGGGTACTCGCATTCCGGCCCGACAAGGACTGGCAAGCGACACGCGTCATCGAGAAGGTCGACGCCGGTGCCAGCTTCCTGCAGACGCAGCCGTGCCTGAATCCCGACATATGCCGTGAATACATCGCCCGCCTGATCGAGATGAGGCTCACACACCGCGTCTCTGTCATCGTCGAAGTGCCCGTGCTGACGAAGACGAAAGCGCTGAAAGCGATGAAGGAGCATGTTCCTGGTGCCGCGATTCCGGACACGGTCGTCAAGCGACTGGCCAAAGCGGAAAGCGCGGTGAAGGAAGGCATCGCTATCGCGGCCGAAACCATCGCCGCGCTGCGCAATGTCCCCGGCGTCGCCGGCGTCAACGTCGTCTGCGACACCGGCGTGCAACACATCGCCGAGGCGATAAAGAAATCGCGCTCGATTCACTGACACGCGCCTCGGCGGCTAGCGGATCAGATCGGCAACGGGTATGGCCAGACCTCGAGGCCGTGTATCGCGTTGCGCACGTCCATCGAGAAATTGACGGCGAACACCGACTGGCCTTTTTCGAGATCGAACACTGACACCGTGGACGGGGATGAGCCGGCCGCGACCAGCCGGTCGTCGATGACACAGAGACCTCGGCCGAAACCCTGGCGCGCGATGCCGCTGGCATCGGTCGTGCCGAATTCCAGCTCGTCCTCCGGGTAAGTCGGAAACGGGAAGTGCCGCTCGCTGCCGTCACGGCGGACGTAGCGCAGGAAGTTCGCCGCCGTATCGTTGAACAGCACGCCGTCGTCGGTCAACCGCGCGTTGTGCGTGCCGGCCGGAAGTTCGACTTGCGGCTCAAGGCGCATCTCGGCAGCGAGGCTGACGATGCCGTTGGTGCGCAGCCCCGAAAACGACAAACCCTGGTCGGTGCAGTCGATCGTGTTGATGTGCGCCACGTTCCTGGCAGGCGGGCCGTTAGCGCTGTTCGGGTCGAAACAATGCGCGTGCCACTGGCCGTCCGCGAGCGTCACGGCCATGCCCCACGTGAAGCGTTCGGCCGCGAGGTCGAACGCGAGAATGCTGTCGAATCCGGTGCTCGTCAGGTACAAGACGCCTCGATGGACACAAATTTCGTGGCAGTGTTTCAGATAGTGATTGCGAAAGGATTTCACAATACGAAACTGCTGGTCGTAAACGAACACTTCGTCACTCGCGGCAATCCAGACTTTGTCGTCGTGGAATGCAATGCCGCGCAGCCCGCGGTCCCAGCCGCGGCCGGACCAGTCGATACCGGTCGTATTCCAGTCGATAACCTGGTGGACGGACTGCTGTGCCGGGTTGATCAGGTAGACGCCGCCGTGGCTCTGGCCCTGCTCACTGCCGCGGACGACAGACGTGGCAATCAGCGGCGGAATGTCGGCGATTGTCGAAATGGCTATTCAGGTCTGCAGTGCCGGTTGGGTCGCTGATACTATCACGGCTACGGCCGGCCACCGGCCGACGATCAGAACCACAACGTGCAAACAGATACCGTCAGAAAAACCTGGAGCGGGGAGATGCGCCCGCCGGAATCGATGCCCGAAGCAGCCGACGTCGTCATCATCGGCGGCGGTATCGTCGGCGTATCGACGGCGTGGTTTCTCGCTCGCAAGGGCATTAGCGTGGCGTTGTGCGAGAAAGGGCATATTGCCGGCGAGCAATCCGGACGCAACTGGGGATGGGTACGCCAGCAGGGGCGCGATATCCGCGAGTTGCCAATGATGATGCGGAGCATTCGCATCTGGGACGGCATCGCCGAAGAACTGGGTGAAGATGTCGGCTTCAGGCGCGGCGGCTGCATGTTTGTCGCGCGCAAAGAGAAAGAACTTGCCGGTTTCGAGGACTGGGTCGATATTGCGAAAGAACACGGCCTCGACACGCGCATCATTCGCGGCGCCGAGCTTGCGAACCAGGTGAGCGGCATCGCGACGGACTGGGTCGGCGCGATGTATACAGGCAGTGACGGTCGTGCTGAGCCACACCTCGCGGCGCCGGCGATTGCGCGCGGTGCGGCCAGGCACGGCGCACATATCCTGACGGGCTGCGCCGTGCGCGGCATCGACATCGAGGCCGGCAAGGTCGCGGGTGTCGTCACCGAGCACGGCCGCATACGCGCCGGTACCGTTCTTTGTGCCGCGGGGGCGTGGACCTCGCTGTTTTGTCGTTCGCTCGACATTACGGTGCCACAGCTGAAAGTGAAGGGCACTGTTGCACGCACAGCGGCCGCTCCGGAAATTCTCACTGGTGACCTGTTCGACGCCAAGTTCGGCATTCGCCGCCGCGAGGATGGTGGCTACACGATCGCGCCCGGTGATTTGCTCGAGCATCCCGTGACGCCGTCGTCGTTTCGCTTCTTCCCGATGTTTTTTCGCGCACTGGTGCAGGAACTCGGGCTGCTGCGACTCACCTTCGGACGCGAGTTCGTCGACGAGTGGCGCACGCCGGATAACTGGGATCTCGAACAGCCGTCACCGTTCGAATCGACACGCGTTCTCGATCCTCGGCCGAACCTTCGCGCTGTCGAAAAGTTGCGGCGCGATGTCGGCGCGGTGTTCCCGCAGCTGGCCGATGTCGCTATCGTCGAGTCGTGGGCGGGCATGATCGAGTCGTCGCCGGACGTCGTGCCGATCGTCGGCGAGAGCGACAAGCTGCCCGGCTTCTTCATTGCGACGGGGTTCAGCGGCCACGGCTTCGGCATTGGTCCCGGCGCCGGCGAAGCGATCGCGGGGATGCTGACGAACACCGACACCGGGATCGACCTCGAGCCACTTCGCCCGCAGCGCTTTTTCGACGGCAGCCCGATCCGTCCACAGGCGTCGATCTGAGCCATGGCGTATCCCGAGAGCTATTACCATGCGACCGCGATCGGCCTGGCTGCGCCCGAGATGCTCGACTCCGACGAGCGTGCCGACGTCTGCGTCATTGGCGCCGGGTTCACTGGCCTGTCGACCGCGCTGAACCTCGCCGAGCGCGGGTATTCGGTCATCGTTCTCGAGGCGGAGCGTATTGGCTTCGGCGCATCCGGTCGCTGCGGTGGCCTGATCGGTAGTGGCCAGCGCAAGGACGTACTCGAGGCTGAACACCAGTTCGGCTACGACACGTCAAAACTGCTCTGGGACTATGCGGAGGCCGCCAAGGACGAAATTCGCAACCGTATTGAAAAGCATGCAATCGACTGCGACCTGCAAAAGGGCCAGCTCGTCGGCATCCACAAAAAACAATACTGCGGTTGGGCCTCAGAGTTGTCGGAAGCGCTCGCGGACCGCTACGACTACCCGGATACGCATGCCCTGGATCGCGAGGCGACGCGTGCGATGGTCGCGACCGATTCCTTTCTCGAGGGATTCTTCGATCCGCATGCGCTGGTGCTGCAGCCGCTGAACTACACGCTCGGGCTCGCACGCGCCTGCCGTGACGCCGGCGTGCGCATCTACGAGGACACGCGTGTATTGCGCTACACGCAGACGAATCCCTCGAACGTCGTCACGAAAAAGGGCAGCGTGTCGGCCGGCACCGTTGTTCTGGCGTGCAATGGCTACCTCGAAAACCTCGAACGGCGTGTCGCCGGCAAGATCATGCCGATAAACAATTTCATGATCGCAACTGAGCCGCTCGGCGAAGAGCGCGCGAGCCAGCTGATCGCCGGGCGTTTCGGCGTTCACGATACGCGCTTCGTCGTGAACTATTTCAGGCTGTCGGCAGACCAGCGGCTGCTGTTCGGCGGCGGCGAGAACTACCGGCGCGGGTTTCCTGTGGACATCGCGGCGTTCGTGCGACCTTACATGCTGGACCTGTTTCCGCAGCTCGACGACGTTCACATCGATTACGCGTGGGGCGGAACGCTGGCGGTCACGGTAAACCGTCTGCCGCACTTCGGGCGGCTGTCGCCGAACGTCTGGTTCGCACAGGGCTATTCGGGGCACGGCATCTCGACTGCAAACTTCGCCGGCGTCGTCATAGCCGAGGCCATCGCCGGCACCAGCGAGCGTTTCGACGTCTTCGCGAAGCTGCCGATTCACACGTTCCCGGGCGGCACATTGTTGCGATACCCGGGCATGGTGCTTGGCATGTTGTACTACGGGCTCAAGGATCGCTTGTGATGAAATTCGCGACGCTGATTATCGCTCTTCTATTGACCGCGTCGGCGGCAGCGCAAACGAACAGTGGCGTCGGGCAGGGCAATGCGACGGTGCCCGTGCGCACCGGCTACTTTAGCGTGACGCTGACGCCGGTCGACCTGTTCGGCGAGGCCGGCGCCGCAACGGTCGCCGAAGTTTTCGATGCAGAGGAGGAGCTGTCCTGGCAGCTGTACGTGCCGCCCACCTACGATGCGACGAAGCCGGCGGGTGCGATCGTCTACGTCAGTTCGTGGTCGGGCGGCGGGCCACCGAAAGCCTGGAACGACATGCTGGCCGAGCGCAACCTGATCTGGATCGGTGCGCGCGACGCCGGTAACGATGTGCCGGTTGCGCGCCGCATGTTTCTCGCGATGTTCGGGCCTATGGTGCTGCAGCGAAGATACGCGCTCGACGCAGAACGGGTCTATATTGCGGGGATGTCGGGCGGCGGAAAAACGGCATCACGCGTCGCGGCGCTGCGTCCGAATATGTTCAAGGGCGGAATCTTCCTGAGCGGCGCGATGTTCTGGGACGACGCCACTCCGCCGTTGCTCGATATGATCAAGGGCCTGCGCTATGTCTTCATGAGCGGTTCCGAAGATCCTGCGCTCAATGAAACGCGTCGCGTGCATCGCAGGTTCACAGCGGCGGGCGTCGAGAACTCGAAGCTGATCATCGTTCGCGATCATGGGCACCGGCTTCCCGAAGCCATGTATTTTGCTCGAGCCATCGATTACCTGGACGGCGCCGGGTGAAGCCGTTGCCGTAGGCGACACAATGGGGTGGTCACGAAACGTTCGTTTAACAGTGAGGTGTCTATGATGTCAAAAACAACGCTGCTGATCGCAGTGCTGAGCTTTTTGAGTGGTGCTGCCGTCGTCGCGGGAGCACTACAGCCGCAAAAGATCGGCGCGGCCGATATTTCCGGTGAGATCTTCGCACGCGACGACATGATCGAGACCGTGGCCGACGGCAATACGACGCTCGATGTCACGACGTTCCTGTCATCGGACGGCCGCTTCGGCTCCGGGATGTACCGCTCGGGCGCCGTGCGCATTGATATCAGCGAGCCTTATGGCGTCGACGAGTTCATGTATTTCCTCGAGGGCGGCGTAACGTTGACGTCGACCGACGGCACGGTGCGGGAAATCGCCGCAGGCGAGGCCGTCACAATTCCGAAGGAATGGACCGGCACCTGGGAGACGGATGGCTATACGAAGATCTGGGTCATCTATTCCGAAGACGGATCGGGGCTGTAAATGCTGACTCGTCTGCTCACGGCAGCATCTGCGCTGCTGCTCGTCGTCATTGCGTCCTCCTGTGCGGATCGCGACGCCGCAGAAGACCCGGCCGACACGGTCTTCGTCAACGGCAACGTGTATACGCTGGATGACAATTTGCCGAGGGCGGACGCGGTTGCCGTGCGTGGTGACGCGATCGTCTATGTGGGCAACACCGATGGCGCGCTGGCGCTCGTTGGTGAGAGCACGCGACGCATCGACCTCGACGGGAAACTGATGTTGCCCGGCTTCATCGACACACATGTGCACCCGGTGGCCGGTGGCGCCTACGCGAAGGCGCTGTCGCTGGACACATTCGGCACGGTCGAGGACTGGGTCCAGGCCATCGCCGACTATGCGGCCGCGAATCCCGATGACGAAGTGCTGTTCGGCTACGGTTTTCTCGCGACAACGTTCGGACCGGTCGGGCCGACACGCCAGCTGATCGATGCCGTCGTTCCCGATCGCCCGGTTTTGATCATGGACGAGGGCTTCCACGCCGCATGGGCGAATACAGCGACGCTGCAGCGGCTCAACATCACGCAGGACACGCCCGACCCGGTGCCGGGCTACAGCTACTACAAGCGGGACGCCAACGGCGACGCGACCGGCTATTTGCTGGAAGGAACGGCGGGCATGGCGATGGACGCGCTCGACGTCATTACCAAAGACGTCGTTGCCGAGGGTACCGGTGTCGTCATCGGCATCATGAACAGCTACGGCGTGACATCGGCGTTCGATGCCGGGACGCTGGGCGATATTGCGACCGTCACGTACGCGTTGTCGAAACTCGAAAACGAAGGTGAGCTGACGATCCGTATCGTCGGTTCGTCGCGGCCGGAGACGGCCGGGGAAGCGGCGACGGCCGTGGACGTTGCCGAGCAGTGGGCGAAAGAGGTGCGCGGCGAGCGCTACCACTACAACACGCTGAAGATTCCCGACGACGGTACCGTCGAGGGCCGTACGGCGGCGATGTTCGAGGACTACCAGGGCGAGCCGGGTAACTCCGGCGAGACAGTGTTCACCGAAGAACAGATGACGGCGATGATCAGCGACGCAGCGTCGCGCGGCATCGATGTCCACGTACACGCGCTCGGCGAGCGCGCCGTGCACGAGACGCTGAACGCCATCGAGCGTGCGCAGCAGGCAAATACTGATTCGCCGACGCGCTACACGATCTGCCACATCCAGGTCGTCACCGACCAGGACGTACCGCGCTTCGGCGAGCTCGGCGTCATCGCGCAGAGCACGCCGCTGTGGGCGTCCTACGACTCCTACGGCAAGCAGTTCGTCAGCGATGACCAGTTCACTCGCTACTGGCGCTTCCGGAGCATCGAGGAGGCCGGCGGCATGCTGACATTCGGCAGCGATTTTCCGGCCAGCGGCGCCGGCACGCTGGGCCTGTCGCCGCTGGTGCAGATCGAGATCGGCCATACGCGCCAGGCGGCCGGAGAGCCGGATGCGCCGGTGCAGCCGCGGGAGTCCGAGCGCCTCAGCGTCGAAAGCCTCGTGCGCGGATTTACGACCAATGCTGCCTACCAGCTGCACATGGAGGACAGCATCGGTTCGATCGAGGTCGGCAAGAAAGCGGACCTCGTCGTGCTCGACCGCAATATCTTCGAGATCGATCCGTACTCGATACATGAGACCGGCGTGACGATGACAATGATGGACGGCGATATGGTTTACGAACGGCCAGCATCCGATGAGTAAGGTCTCCGATTTCGGCGTCGCGGTCGTTACCGGTGGCGCGCACGGCATCGGGCGTGCGATTTCACGGCGACTTGCGGCCGAGAGCGTCACTGTCGTCGTTGTCGATCTGGATGACGATGCGGCCGCGAACGTTGCCAGGGAAATTGGCGGTCATTCATTCCGGATCGACGTCAGCGACGAAGCGGCAATGACCAACCTTGTCAAAAAGGTCGAAAACGACATCGGCCCGATCGACCTGTTCGTGTCAAATGCCGGCGTCGGCTTCGGTGACGGTCCGGACGGGGCCGCCTCGCGCGACGGCAGCATCGGCAACGTCGAGGATCGCTGGGCCCTGTGCTGGGACGTCAACGTCATGGCGCATGTCTATGCTGCACGCGCGCTGCTGCCGCGCATGAAACAACGCGGCGGCGGCTGTTTCGTCAACATCGCCTCTGCTGCAGGTCTTCTGAGCCAGATCGGCGACGCCGCCTATTCCGCAACCAAGCACGCGGCGGTTGCGTTCGCGGAGTCGCTTGCGATCACGCACGGTGACGACGGCATACAGGTGTGCGTCGTCTGCCCGCAAGCCGTCGCGACCAGGATGATCGGCATCGCCGACGATTCGGAGTCGATGGACGGCGGCTTCGGCGGCAACGATGTCGACGGCATCCTGAGGCCGGAGGAAGTTGCCGATTGCATTGTCGACGCTATAAATAAAGGGCGCTTTCTGGTTCTGCCGCATCCGCAGGTTGCCACTTACTTCCAGCGCAAGGCCGCGGACCATGACCGCTGGATCGGCGGCATGCAGCGGTTCCGCAAGAAGCTGCAATCGGCGGAGCGCTAAGGCTTGGCCGCCATCGCGTTCTGCCACAGGTAGGCGCAGCGCTGGCCCGAGCGGCAATAAGCAAACACTGGGCCATCGGCGTTCTCGACGACGTCACGAAATTCGTCGATCAGCTGCGGCGCGAGATTGGGACCCTGGAAGGGCAGGTGATGAAACGCGAGCCCGGCCGCATCGCAGGCGGCGGCAATGTCACTCGCGGCCGGTTGCCCAGGTTCCTCGCCATCGGGACGGTTGCAGATGACGACGCGATAGCCGGCGGCGCCTATGTCCGCTATCTCGTCAGCGGTCACCTGCGGACTGACTGCGAAATTCTCGGTAATTCGCTGTAAACGCATTCCGGGCTCTCTCATTGTTCCAGTAATATCTGCGGCGCCGACTCGCCGAGGATGATGACAGCCATCAGGACAAGAAACCATCCGAAGATCTGCCGGAGCTTGTGTTGTGGAATTCGGTCACGGAGTCGCCTGCCGATGACGCTGCCGGCGACGCCAACCGACGTTACGATAGCGAGCAGCTGCCAGTCCAGCGCCAGGGATTGCTGCGCCAGCACGTCGAGATACTTGTAGAAGCCGCTAAAGGACTTCATCGCGATGATGACCAGGCTCGTCGCGACGGCCCGGTGCATCGGCAATCCGCCTAGCAGCACCAGCGCCGGCACGATCAGGAAGCCACCGCCGACGCCGACGAGCCCGGTGATAATCCCGACGAGCAATCCGTCGGCGGCAATTTTCCAAAGCGCGCGCGGCGCGCCCGGCGCCGATTCGAGGTCCGGCGGGCGCAACATCAACACTGCGGCGACCAGCATCACGACGGCGAACAGCGCCAGCTGTACGACGCCGGCAATGTATGCCGCGAGCAGCGCGCCGAGATAGGTACCGACCATGCCGGGAACGCCGAAGGAGACGACACTGCGCCAGTGGATTATTCCGGCACGAAGTCCCTGCAGGCTGCCCGCCAGCGCGATGGTGCCGACGACGAACAGAGACCCGGCAATCGCCGTTTTCTCGTCTTGTCCGAGAAGGTAGACGAGCACCGGTACGGTCATTATCGAGCCGCCCGATCCCAGCAGGCCGAGACTGAGGCCGATGGCCAGCGCCCCTGGCCAGGCGAGAATGGATGTAATCAATGTGGCGTTCCCGGGCGTGCAGCGCTACAGCACGTTCAACGGGATCTTCAGGTAGCGAATCGCGTTGTCCTCGGCGTCAGGCAGTTCGCCGGCGCGGACGTTGACCTGCACCGACGGCAGGATCAGGCGCGGCATGCTGAGCTTGCTGTCACGCTCGTTGCGCATCTCGACAAATTCGTCCCGAGTTACGTCATCGTTGATGTGAACGTTTTGCGACCGTTGTGCCCGTACCGTGGTTTCCCAGGCGTACTCGTCCCGTCCCGGTGCCTTGTAGTCGTGACACATAAACAGGCGTGTATCGTCGGGCAGCGCGAATATGCGCTGTATCGAATCGTAAAGCATCGCTGCACTGCCGCCCGGAAAATCGGTGCGCGCGGTACCGTAATCCGGCATGAACAGCGTGTCGCCGACGAACGCAGCATTGCCGATGACGTAGGTAATGCAGGCGGGCGTGTGGCCCGGCGTGTACATGACCCGAGCCTCGAGGTTGCCGATCGAGAATGTCTCTTCATCATCGAACAGCCGGTCGAACTGGCTGCCGTCGGCTGCGAGGTCTTTGAGATTGAACACCGACTTGAACGTTTCCTGCACCCTGCCGACGTTTATGCCGATGGCCGTCCTGCCGCCAAGCCGGCCTTGCAAATAGGCCGCGGCCGATAAATGGTCGGCGTGCACGTGTGTATCCAGCACCCACTCGACGACGAGGTCGTTGCCGGACACGTAGTCGGCAATCGCATCGGCGGAACGTGTTGACGTGCGGCCCGATGCCGGGTCGAAGTCGAGCACGGAGTCGATGATGGCTGCCGCGCGAGAGCCCGGGTCACGGACGACGTAGGAAACGGTGAAGGTGTCTTCGTCGAAGAATGCTCGGATGTCCGGGGTCGGCATGACGGTAGTTCCTTTAAAATATTTGAATATTCTAAAAATAAGATATAAAATTGTCAAGCACGACTATCCGGGCAGGAGGAGCCAGGGATGATGAACGACATAAGCATGGCAGCAGCAGGTGGCGCGATCATCGGCATCGCCAGCGTACTGCTCTTGTGGCTGAACGGCCGCATCGCCGGCATCAGCGGCATCATGAACGGCGCACTGACGCGCGTGCCCGGCGAGAACGCCTGGCGCATTCTGTTCGTTGCCGGGCTGGTCGCCGGCGGATTTTTCTACCAGGTGATTACCGACACGCCGCTGATTACGCGGACCGACCGGCCGCTGGCATTGACGGCGGCCGCAGGCCTGCTCGTCGGATTCGGTACGCGCCTCGGCAGCGGCTGCACCAGCGGACACGGCATCTGCGGCATCAGCCGGCTGTCGCTGCGATCGATCCTGGCGACCGCGACCTTCGTCGCCGTCGGCATGCTGACGGCAACGGTGATCGTACGCCTGATCGGAGTACCGGCATGACGCACGACATCAAGCGATCCATCGCCGCGTTTATTTGCGGGCTGGTGTTTGCGACCGGTCTCGCGGTTTCCGGTCTCGCGAACCCCGACAAGGTCCTGCAGTTCCTGACGCTGAACGCTAACTGGAGCCCGGCACTGTTATTCACGATGCTGGCAGGAATTCTCGTGACGTTCGCCGGGTATCGTTGGGTGCTGCGCCGCGGCCCGATTTTCTCGGACACGCTGCACCTGCCGACGCGCACCGACGTTGATCAGAGGCTGCTCGTCGGCGCCGCGATATTCGGCGTTGGTTGGGGCCTGGCCGGCTTCTGCCCGGGCCCCGCACTGACGGCACTGTCATCGCTGCACGTCGAGCCGTTTCTCTTCGTCGCCGCGATGATTGCCGGGAGCCTGATTGAAGTTCGGGTTGTGCCGGGCTCATGAGCAGGAAGCGCAAACCGGACGTCGACTCCATGCAGCGGGCTGCCGATGAGGCCAGCGCGCTGATGAAGACGCTAGGCCACAGCGGGCGCCTGATGATCCTGTGCTATCTCGCCGATGGCGAGAAATCGGTCGGTGAGCTCGCAGAACTTCTCGACATGCCGCAGTCGTCGTTGTCGCAGCACCTCGCACGCATGCGCGCCGAGAATCTGGTCGAGACGCGCCGCGAATCGCAATCGGTTTACTACCGGCTGGAAGGCAAGAAGACGCGCCGCGTCATCGACACGCTGTACGACCTTTATTGCAACTCCTGAACGCCGCTCAATACCGACTCGCGTATGTCATCGATATGCGAGCGCAGCTTCGGCGTCCTGCGGCCGAGGCAGTGCTTGTCGCGCGGACAGGATGAACTGCGCGGGCAGATGATCGTTGCATCCTTGACGATACCCTCGGCGATCCAGCCGATATTGAGGATCTTCGAAATGCTCGACAGCTGGCGTTTTGCCGTATCGGGTATCGGCCCCGAGCCGCCGTTGCGGTTACAGCTCGCCTCGATCGCATCGATCGTCTCGCGCGGGTCGATATTCTGCGCCGCGAGCGCGGGCGCGAGGTCGACGCCGGCACACAGCACGTGCGGATTGCCGGCGGCGTCCTTGCTGCGAATTGACTGGCAGCAATAGAGACGCTTGTCGTCGCCGGAGCGCAGCACCGAGATCTGCGACGTCGGCTGGTTCGAGCGCGTATTCAGCATACGAAACACGGCCCAGTGCTGGCACGGATCCGAGATCATCGTCATGTTGCCCCACGGCAGCGGGATGCCGTTGCCGCGGTAGACAGCACGCAGGTTGCCGGGCGGGTAGGCGTCGAAATAATGCCAGTGGGGATACGGCGACACGCTCGGCATGCGACGCATGACCAGCGTCGTCGTCAGGTCGATGCGGTCGCCGGCGTTGATCGCGTATGCGTGTTTCGCGAGGAACTGCCGGAACGGCGTCTTCGGCGCCAGCAGCGCGGCGGCAAAGTAGCTGCACTCGAAATCGCGCCACGCGAACAGAATGTCCTTCGCGTCGATGTTCGATGTCTCGGCGTCATGGCGCCGGCCACTCGTGCGGCCACCGGATACCTGCGGCGCCCGCGCGCCGTCGCCGTCGTGCAGTACCTTGTGTGCAACGTGGTTCGCGAGATCGAATTTGAGTCGCGCCGGCGTTTGTTCCAGTGAGCGGTTCAGGTAGACCTGGTTCGGTGCATCGAAGAAAGAGCGCACCAGCGTGTTCAGCGGCTTCTCGGTGTCGCCCTTGTCCTTGAACGACCCGTTGTCGAACCACTTGACCTTTAGCCCCATCTGCTTGGCTATGTCGAAGACGTCGTCGACCTGCAGCGGGAATCGCTTGCCGCCGACGCTCTCGGCCGCGCGTTCGAGATCCGGAAAGCGATTGTTGCTGGCCTCCTGGTGGGCCCGAATCAAAAGGTGCGCGAACTGCCGGCCGGTTGTGCCCGTCTGCGCCAGCAGTTCAGGAATCGCGAGCTGCAGCAGGTCTTCCGAGAACAGGAAGCCGGGCTCCAGCGGCATGCCGCCGACGGCCGCGGCCGGTGCCGTGTCGATGACATCCTCGTCGAGCGCCTCGTCGAAGAACCAGTCGATCTCCTTTTGAAAAATATCGGCGATGATCACAAGCAGCCGTTCGGACGGAACCCGCTTGCCGTTCTCGATCATCGACAGGTACGAGACCGACGGCGCCGCCTCGGCATCGATCTGTACGCAACGAACGGA
>JBFIQH010000046.1:0-16719 GCA_041609735.1 Woeseiaceae bacterium
GAGTTCGAATCTCCCCGCCCCGACCAGTTCTTCCTTCTCCGCCGGGCCGGCCGTACGTACATCTCTTTCTCGCAATGGCTCGCTTCGCTGCGCTTTATTTGCTCGTAAGAGATGTACGCACGACCGGCCCTGCCATGCACGAGACTGGGGTAGGGGATTCGACTCTGGTTTCGTCTTACGGTGCGAGCAGGGCCGTGGTGTAGAGGACCGGGCCGGTTGGGAACGCTTGAGGGGATCCGCCAAGGGGTTCCAGGCTGACGGCGAGGGTCGAGCCACTTTGTAACGCGTCGAGCGCAGAGTCGTCGAGTGGCAGGCTGCGATCGCCGGATTGCGGTAGCAGTCCAAGGGAAACCGGCTGGCCGTCGTCTCGGAGGATCCAGAGCTGGTAGTCGTTGTCGGCTCGCGCTTCGGGCGGAGTAGTGACCGTGATGTCCGCGCGTTGCAGATCGTCGTAGATTCTTGCGACCCACAATACGCTTCCGCTGTCGTCTGGAAATATGCCGATCGACGGTTCGACCGGAACCTGCTCGACACGCGCGTCGATGACGACGTCCGGCGGACGCACCGAGGCCTGCCACCAGCCGACTGTCGTCGCGAGGAACGCGACCGACATCGCCGCCGCCAGCAGTGGCCAGCGGGATGAAGGCCTGGCCGGCGCCACGGGTTGTGAAGTCGTCAATCTTGCGATGCGCTGCCAGACGAGATCCGATGGTTTTATCGGCGGCAACGCCCAGGCCATCGGCGAAAAGAGCTCCTCGATACGATAGACGGTTTCTGCAACCGCAGCGTGCTCGTCAACAAGGCGGCCGAAACGTCGCCGCGCGCGCCGCGTCATGGTGCCGAGGACGAATCGCTCGGCGAGGGGTCTCAATACCTCCGGATGCCGGTAGTTCATTGCTGCATGCACGCTTTCAGTTTGACGAGACTGCGCCGGATCCAGCTTTTGACGGTTCCGAGGGAGCGACTGAGTCGGTCAGCTATTTCGCTGAACGTCAGTCCGTCGAGATAGGCAAAGCGTATACAGGCGGCCGCATCCGAATCGAGCTCGCCGAAACAGTGGACCAATCGGTCCGCTGTTGCGGCCGATTCCGGTGACGACGGAACATCCGCGACCTCAAGGCCCATCGTGCGACGAATGTCGCGGGCGTCGTCATGCAGGATTTCCCGACGTCGTGTGTCGCTACGCAACAGGTCGAGCGCCCGGCGCCGGGCGATCGTGGTAATCCAGGTTTTCGCGGACGCGAGGGCGGGATCGAAATCCGAAGCCTTGTTCCAGGCAACCACCATGGCGTCCTGCAGCACGTCCTCGGCCTGGTAGCGGTCCTTCATCAGTCGTATGAGGATCGCCAGTATCGAAGGCGATGCGAGGTCATAGAAGTGTCGAAACGCGACGTGGTCGCCACCGGCCGCCTGAGACATCAGGCTGTTCAACTCTGCATTTTGTTCCGAAATCACCCAGGGCCCCTCCGCCAACGCGGTTTCAGTTTATACGGTTCAGGTGTCGCCCCGGATGCGGCTTACATTTAGATACAAATTACCGAATCCGATTGCGAACCCGGGCCGTATCTCCTGTGAAGCGTGCGCATCGTGTGCACGGTCACCACAGAAGTAATGGGAGATTGTTCATGAAAAACAGCCAGGTAACAGCTGTCGCTGTTCTCGGCCTTGCGCTGCCGATGCTCGCCAGCGCCTCCAGCCACCGTGAGGCACCAATGATCACGGAGTTCTCGAAAGTTGACGGAACCGACTTTTATTTATTCAACAGCTACGAAACGGGAAGGGACGGTTTCGTGACGCTGATCGCAAACTATATTCCTTTGCAGGACGCCTATGGCGGCCCGAACTACTTCGAACTCGATACCGATGCGATTTACGAAATTCACGTCGACAACAACGGCGACGCAGCGGAAGACCTTACGTTCCAGTTCCGCTTCCAGACGGAGACGCGCGGCATCACGCTGTCGATCGACGGCCAGGACGTGGCCGTACCGCTGAAACAGGTGGGCGGAGTAGGCCCGAATGCAGTCGACAACGGCAATTTGAACGTTGTCGAGTCCTACACCGTTGACATCGTTCGCGGCGATCGCCGCACCGGAATGCCGCAACCGATCGCGAATGCCGTCGATGGGTCAACGACATTCGTCAAGCCGGTCGATAACATCGGCGAAAAGACGCTGCCAGACTACGCTGCCTATGCGAACGACCACATCTACAACGTAAGCATTCCCGGGTGTGGCGATGGCCGGGTATTCGTCGGACAGCGCCGCGAAGGATTTGTTGTCAATCTGGGCGAGACGTTCGACCTGATCAACACGGATCCGCTCGGCCCTAACAATGGCGAGCAAAACACGCTGGACGATAAGAATGTCACGACGCTGGCACTCGAAGTGCCGGCAACCTGCCTGACAGACGGCACGAGTGCCATCATCGGTTCCTGGACAACGGCAAGCCTGCGCCAGGCACGGGTGCTGAATCCGCGCCCGGGCAATCGGCCCGCAGCGATCCATGGCGGTGCATACACTCAGGTGTCGCGCCTCGGTTCGCCGCTTGTTAATGAGGTTGTCATTGGGCTGCCTGACAAAGACAGGTTCAATCACTCGGAGCCGGTCGACGACGGCCAGTTCGCTCTGTACGTGACGAATCCGACGCTGCCGGCGCTGATCGAGATTCTGTTCCCGGCGGCGGTCGCGCCGACGGCATTTCCGCGCAACGACCTGGTTGCGGCATTCCTGACAGGGGTCGATGGCCTCAACCAGCCCGCGAATGTCGTCGCCTCGGAAATGTTGAGACTCAACACGTCAATTGCGCCGGTCACCGCCGCCATGCAGAACCCGCTCGGTGTCATTGCCGGTGACACGTCAGGATTCCCGAACGGTCGCCGTCCCGGTGACGACGTCGTCGACATTGCGCTGCGTGTCGTCATGGGCGTACTGCTCGATCCAGCCGATGCTCCGGCCGGGCAGTTGCCGTTCACCGACGGCGCATACGTCGATGCGACGTTTTTCGACTCGACGTTCCCGTACCTCGTGACGCCGCTGCCCGGTTCGCCGAATGCATCCGCGGGAGGCATGTAATGAAAATTGCCAAACGCATCGTGCTCAGCACGATCCTGGCGCTTGCGCTCGGGGCGTGCAGCAGTTCCGGCGATGACCCGGTCGTCGTCGTGCCGCCGCCACCGCCACCTCCGCCGCCACCAGCATCGACAGACTTCACGACGTTCGTGAAAGATCAGTTCGCCAATACATCGGACATGACCGACCCGGAAGATGTCGGCAACGAAGACTTCACGTTTTCGGACAATGACGATCCGTCGGCATACGACGATTTGCTGCAATAATGTGGGCCGATCCCGACAAGAACCGCACCCGGCGCCCGTCGCCGGGTGCGGCCTGTGGCTTGCTCGCCTGCGCTATCGCGACGATGGCTCTCGTCGTGATCGCCTTTGAGAAGCGGACTGTGAGCCCGGAAGCGGTGTCATACAGTTTGCCCGATAATCATGTTCTGGCTACGCCGCAATTCGATGCGGGTTCTGGCATGGAGCCTGGGACGCTTCTGGAGCGCTTCTACCGCACCGGTGACGCCCGTTACCTCAATTACGCGAGGGCGGCGCTCGAGGACCGTCAGACGCAGACCGTCAACGACGCAATCATTCGTATTCGTCTCGAAAGTGCCGCACATCGGTTCCTGAATGCAGCGCAGCTTGCAGATAGCGTGCTCGAGCGGGAGCCGCGCAACCTCGAAGCCAGGCTGCTTCGAACAGACGCGTTGCGGCGGGCAGGCGATCTTGCCGCTGCCCGTCGCGGTTGCCTTGCTCTGGCTGTATCAGGCAATCCGGCAGTCGGGCACTGGTGCGCCGTACAGATACTGCTGTCGGAAGGCAGGCCGAGCGCTGCCTACGAAATGGCACGGGAACTGTCCGGTGCCGGCATTCGAACTGCCACCGCAACCGAGCGTTGGGCGGCGGCAGTCGCCGCGGAAGCGGCCACGTTGGCTGGGCATCGAGATCACGCCATGGAAATTTACCAGCGCCTCGTTGCCAGCCCGCAGGCGGACCTGTCGACCCGACTTGCGTATGCTGACGTGCTGATTGCAGAGCGACGTTCCGAAGACGTGCCCGGGCTGCTGGCAAAGGATGTGGGCCGCTTGCCAGCGCAGGTACGCATCGCGATTGCGCTCAAGCAGCGCAACGAAAGGCTGGATCCCCGTCTGGCATCGGGAATCGAAGCTGCCTTTGCCGGCATGTCCCCAGAGGTAACTACCGACCTGAGGTTGCGAGATCGCGCGATATTCGAGCTGCTGTACAACGAACAGCCGGAGCTGGCGCTGCGTTATGCGCTCGCCAACTGGGAACAGCAGAAGGGACCCGAAGATCTGTCGCTATTGGCCGAGACGGCGGCAGCGGCAAACGCCTCAGATGCACTTGAGATCGTCGCCCAATGGAAATCGCGATTTGGCAGAGGGGCAGGGTCATGAGCGGTCAACGCTCGATGTTGCTTGTCGTTGCAGTCGCAATTCTTTGCCTGGCCGTAACCGCCAGCGCCCATGAGGCCACGATCGCGGAAATTCGAGTCGACGCTGGCTCGGCAAACATGCGGGTTGAGCTTGACGTCGTCGATGTCGATTTTGTACTCGGACTCCGCGACAGCGACCGGCCTGAGCTGCTTGTCGCCGATATTCGCCGCGCCGCACCCGAAATCGAACGTTATGTGCTCGACCGAGTTTCGGTTGATGGCTGCGTTCTGGCACCCCAAGACCCGGAGCCAGGGCTCAGGAGCGGATTCAGCCCGGCTGTCGTCATCGGGTTTGCAGTGCAATGTGCAACCGAGCCAGTAGATCGCGTAATCAGGAGCCGGCTGTTCGCTGAGCTGCCGGGCTACCGAACTCTCGTGGCGGTCTCATCCCCGGATGGCGTTCAGTCGTACCCGGTGATCGACGGCATGGTCACAGTCTCTGAAGCCGGCCAGGACCGAACGAGCACCTTTGCACTGTTCGTAACCGAAGGTTTTCACCATATCTTCGCAGGATTCGATCACCTGCTGTTCTTGTTCCTTCTGGTCCTGCCTGTCGTGCGATCTGGCTCGTTTCGCGGTTCCGTCGTGCGGGTAGCAGGCATCGTCACCGCTTTTACGGTTGCCCACTCCATAACGCTTGCGTTGTCGAGTTTCGGCTACCTGAGCTTGCCGGCAAACATCGTCGAGCCGATCATTGCGGGTAGCATCGTCGTCGCCGCAATCCTGAATATCGCGGTCGGCAAAGACGGGATTCTCTGGCCGGTTGCGTACCTTTTTGGATTGATTCACGGTTTTGGCTTCGCCGGTGCATTTGCGGAGCTCGCGGACGGGTCAACCCTTCGCTGGACAGATCTGTTCGGCTTCAATCTCGGCGTAGAGATCGGACAACTGGCGGTAACTATTGTCGCGCTGGTGTTGCTCAGCCTGGTGTCCCGAATTCAAGGGGCCGAACGCCTGCTGGTTCCTACGGGCTCACTGGTTGTCGGCACTGTGGGTGCCCTCTGGTTTGCCGAGAGAGTTTTCTGAGTCATCGCATGGCAGCGGCACGTCGCACCCGCTGCGGCGCCGGATCGAGGTGCAGCTCAGGCCGGGCGGCGCGCTTCCGGCAGCTTGCGGTCCTCGATGCCCAGAAGGATCGGTTGGGCGAGTTCGCGGTAGATGTTGACCTTGGCGTTGTAGGCGACTCTTGAGAGGCCGTGCTTGTCCTTGATGTGCAGGCGGCGGATATTGAATTGGCCGTCGCCGATGTTTTCGCCGGTCAGGTAGCATTTGATCGCGGTGACGCGTTCGCCGGAAAACTCGAGGCCGCTCAATTTCGACAGGTTCCCCTGGGCTCGCTGCAGGAACGTCACGGCGTCAAGGTGCGCCTGCGTCTCCGCCGGATCGAGGGTTTTCGGCGTTGACAGGTCGGCGAGGAAGTCGCCTACGAGTATCTGGCCGGGCAATGCCGCCTCGATCATGCGCGCGAGCTCGATCGTTACGTCGCCGACGATAAAGTCATGCATTGTTGGATTCAGACCTTCGGCCTGGTGAAACTCGTAGCAGCTGCCAACATGAAAACACGCGCGCAGGCGCGGCACCGCTTTCGAAGACGACTTACTGCGCGCAATGGCGTTATCGGCCAGCACGATATGCATGAAGTGATAAAGATTCACGTTCGCCTCGAGCCCGTCGTCGCGGTTCCAGACGTAGAAGCCATCGCCGCTGGACGAACGTGCAAAGTTGATCCCGACGTCCTGCTCCAGCATCTTCGCGTGCGCTGAGTTCAATGAGTAAGACAGGCTGTTCAGCTGCGTCATTTGCTCGAACGGCGTCAGCAGGCTGAAGCCGACAATGTCGAACAGCGTAACCGCACGGCTGGCAATGTAGTTAATGCCGTATCGGCGAATCATCTTTTCGATGATCTGTGTCTCGACCGGGTGACCGCTCAGTGGCTCGCGTAACGGCACGTAAATCGGCTGCACCTCGAGCAGCCGAGCGACCTTTTGCATCTGCGTGAAGTTCAGCTGCCGTTCGCCCGAGATCAATTCGGTGATAAAGCGCGGCGACACCCGTGGCGGGCGATCTTCCGTGCGTGTCGAGGTATATTCGGCGATCGCGTAATGCGGCACGACGAGAATCAGCACGCCTTCGTCGAGCGGCGCCCAGCTGAGGATGTTGTTTTGCCCCAGCGACCAGTGCTGGTGGAGGCTGCGCTCGAGCTGGACCAGGTTGCTGCGTTGTCGTAAGCCCATTTCCTGGGCCAGCCCGGCGAGCTGGTCCAGGTACGGCGAGAAGTCGGCGATCCGTCGAATGCCGGACTGAGAGAGTTCGTCTAGTTCCATGGGCTCCGATGAAATTAATCCCATCAGCCGGTAATCGCAAGTAATATCATTACTTATGGCGCAAACTGCACCTGAATTAGACGATATTGTCCGCGCGAGGAAAGCGCTGGGCGCCCGCATCCTTACGACGCCGCTGACACGATGTGCCGGGCTCGAGGACATGCTGGCGAACGGCACGCGCGTCAGTGGCAAGCTGGAATTCCTGCAGCGAACCGGCACGTTCAAGGCGCGCGGGGCGCTGGCGGTCATCAACAGCCTGACGGACGAACAGCGCCGGGCCGGCGTGACCGCGGTCAGCGCCGGTAATCACGCGATTGCGACGGCCTACGCGGCACGGGCTGCCGGTACACACGCGAAAGTGGTCATGATCGCAACCGCGAACCCATATCGCGTCGAGGCGTGCCGGGCCCAGGGCGCTGACGTGGTCATGGCGGACGACGCACACGCGGCGTTCGAACGCGTCGAGCAAATTCAACGGGACGAAGGCCGGTTTTTCGTTCACCCCTTTGAAGGGCCGCTGATCGCGTCCGGCACCGGGTCGATCGGCGTCGAGATTTGCGAACAGGCCGACGATATCAACGCGATCATCGTTGCCGTCGGCGGAGGCGGCCTGATCGGCGGTCTGTCGAATGCCGTTAAAAAACTTCGCCCGAATGTCGAGGTCATCGGCGTCGAGGTCGAGGGTGCCGACACGATGCACCGCAGCCTCGCGGCAGGAAAACCGGTCGCGATCGAGCGGGTCGACACGATTGCCGACAGCCTCGGCGCACCGTTTGCGATGCCGTATTCGTTCGAGCTTTGCCGGAACAATGTCAACCGCATGGTGCTGGTGTCGGACGAGCAGCTGCGACGAGCGATGGGCCTGTTGATGACAACGATGAAAATCGCCGTCGAACCGGCATGCGCGGCAGCGACAGCGGCGCTCATTGGCCCATTGCGCGAATCGCTGGCCGGCCAGCATGTCGTGCTCGTTTTCTGCGGTAGCAATATCGACTGGCCGACGTTTCACAAGCAGGCAATCATCGGGTAACCCGCGCATCAGACATGTATACATGGACATCCTGACCGAGACACTCAAACAGATTGTCGGGCCCGGCCGCTGGACGACCGACGAGCACGAACTTGAGCCGCACGTCACCGAGTGGCGGGGCGATGTTCGCGGGCGCGCCCGGATCATGGTGCAACCGTCGTCGACTGCCGAAGTTGCCGACATTCTGGGCGCATGTAACGAGGCTCGCGTCGCGGTCGTGCCGCAAGGCGGCAATACCGGCACCTGTGCCGGTGCCGTGCCCGACGCGTCCGGCCAGCAGGTGATCCTTAACATGTCGAGGCTGAACCGCATCCGGTCCCTCGATCGTGATGATTTTTCGCTGATTGCAGACGCAGGCTGCGTACTTGCCGATTTGCAGCGAGCTGCAGAGGACGCTGGCCTGCTATTGCCGCTCAGCCACGGGGGCGAGGGCAGCAGCCAGATCGGCGGCAACCTGTCGACCAACGCGGGCGGCATCAACGTACTGCGCTACGGGACGGCGCGTAACCTCGTGCTCGGGGTCGAGGTTGTGCTGGCTAACGGTACCGTCTGGGACGGATTGCGCACCCTGCGCAAGGACACCTCAGGCTACGACATGAAACAGGTTTTTATCGGCAGCGAAGGCACACTGGGCGTCATCACCGCCGCCGCCTTGAGGCTCTACCCGTCTCCCGGCCCACTGACGACCGCGCTGGTGGCGCTGGCGAGTGCCCAGGATGCCGTTACCTTGTTGGGCCTCTGCCGCAACAGCCTCGGCGATCGGATACAGGCGTTCGAGCTGATCAGTGCGGCGGCGTTCGAGCTTGTGACGCGACACCTCCCGGGGAGCCGGTTGCCGTTCGACAAGGACTACCCGTGGTTCGTCCTCATGGATGTCGCGACCGCGGCTGCCCATGACGTCGAAAACGCGCTCGAAAGCGCAGGTACGTTATTGCAGGATGGGACGATTGCAAAGAATGAGACGGAAAGTGCGGCGCTCTGGCGCATGCGCCATGCTATCTCGGAGTCGGAAAAGCGGCAGGGGGCCGGCGCCAAACACGACATTTCGGTGCCGGTGGGCCGCATCGGCGCGTTTCTCGCTGCGGCCGCAAAGCGACTGGCTGCGCAGATGCCCCATGCGCAACCGGTCGTTTTCGGCCACGTCGGCGACGGCAACCTGCATTACAACGTCATGTTGCCGCCGGGCACCCCCAAGGAGCAGCGCGCTGCTGAAAAGCACCGCATCAGTAAACTCGTGTACGATCTCGTGGTCGAACAGCGGGGCAGCATCAGCGCGGAGCACGGCATCGGGCTGGTGAAGCGGCCGTGGTTGCTCGAATACAAGGATCCGGCGGAGCTGGCCCTGATGCAGACGCTGAAGACGGCCCTCGATCCGAACGGCATATTGAATCCCGGCAAGGTAATTTGACGACCAGTTCCGGAAGTGCCCTTGACGCCATCATAAAATACCGGATTACATGAACGATTGCGTACAACCATGAGTGCCGATTCGAAAGAGATTCGTGACATGCTCGACAGCCGCCTGTCCGACCTGGACGGCAGCCGCGGCGCGGCATCGGACGACGTCAAGATTCTGGCTGAGCTGCAGCAGGGTCTCGGACGGCTCATAGCCGATGACGGTGACGCCGAGTACGCGATACGTCGAATCCTGCAGGAGCGCCGGGAGCGCGGCGAGCTTCGCGATGAGACCTACGAGCTCGTCCGATCGATGCTCGACCGCTATGCTACGGAAGATGAACCCACGTCGCCCGGCAACATTACCTACGGTGCGTCCCATCCTCCGCGTCTGAAGCCGCAGGAACCCATTGAAGACCAGTTTTCGACGACGACGGTTTTGCCAGGCGATACGATGACCTCGATCAATGCCGATGACCACGTGCAGGTGGGATCGGTCTTGCGCGACCGGTTCATGCTGCAACGGCGGGTATCAGGCGGCAGCATGGGGGTGGTTTACAAGGCGCTCGACCGACGGCTGGCAGAGGCCGGTGCCGAAGAACCGCATGTCGCGATCAAGGTATTGTCCCCGCAGCTTGCGAAAAGCGGACCGGCCTTGCGCGCGCTGCAGCAGGAAGCGGCAAAAGGCCGTTGCCTGACCCACCAGAACATCGTGCGCTTCATCGATCTTGACAGGGACGACGACCTCTATTTCATCGTCATGGAGTGGCTGGAAGGCCGCACACTCGCCGAAATTCTCGATTCACCGGACGGCAAATCGATCGACATTGCCCGGTCGCTGGATATTGTCCGAAAGATCGGGCACGCGCTGGAATACGCACATCGGTGCGGGATCATTCACGCGGACATCAAGCCGGGCAACATCATGGTCGCGCCGAATGGAGACGTAAAGCTGTTCGACTTCGGCGTTGCGCGCGTGCTGCAGACGGGCGACGGCGGCAAGCCGTTCGATCCATTGGTGCTCGGCGCAATGACGCCGGCGTATTCCAGTATGCAGGTGCTGACCGGCGAGGAGCCCACGCCGGCCGACGATGTGTTTTCGCTCGGCTGTTTGCTGTATCGGCTCGCGGCCGGCTACCGGGTGTTTGGTCCGCGTAACGCGGCGGAGGCCGCCGAAGAGGGCATGACGCCGCAACGTATCGAGGCCCTGAGTGACGCCCAATGGGCTGCACTGAAGAAAGCGCTCGCATTCGCGCGGGTCGCTCGCTTCGAAAGCATCACCGCGTTTCTCGACGCCCTCAACCGGACCGATGAAGGTGCGATCAATGTCGACATAGACAACGCGCACGTGCCGCACAGGTCGGTCGGACGTCGGCGAGGAACCTGGACGCTGCTGCTCGCGGTGCTGCTGGTCGGTGGTGCGGCCGCGGCCTGGTATTTCGACCTGGTGGGACCGGCGCGCGAATGGTTGACAGAGCAGGGGTTGCTGCCCGCGGAGCCGGCAGTGACCGAGGCCGTGCCGGCCAAAGCCCCGCTCGATGATCTTGCCGCTGACGACGAACTTTCAGCCCCATCGGCCGGAACGGTCGACACTGCGACACCGCCGGCGGCCGGCGATTCTGCTGGCGAAGAAGCGGTCTCGGAGGCGACAGACGACGCCCGGCCGGAGCCGGTTGTCGTCGAGGACACGATCGCACCGATCGACTTCTCCGGACTGCCGCCCGCCGACGTCGATGTATCGCTAATACCGACGTTGAATGACAGCCGTCCGGTGTTCGTGACCTTGCGCGAGGATGCCGGCGCCGCAGTTGTCGACCTGCTGCGTACCGATTCGCTGGCACTGCCGCTGCGGCTGCGGATCGAGGAGGTCGCGTACAGTGGCAATCGGTCGCCATGGTCGGCGGGTCAATTTTCGATCGCCGAAGGAAACGTAATCGACATTCCCGCCGGCCAGGACAGGGCACGCATTACGCTGGACATGACTTCCGACCCGCTGCGCGAAGCGGATCAACAATCGCGCCTGCGCATCCGGCCAGCCGAGAACACACAGACGCAGCTGGCAGCGATCGAGGTCATCCTCGAGGACGACGACCAGCGGGCCTTCGAATCTAAACTCCCGCCGAATACGGTCGCATTCGCGGTCAGCCAGGTTGCCGTGCGCGAGAGCGATCCCGTCGTCCAGGTCGACGTGCTGCGCTTCAACCCCGATGACCAGCCCGTCGTCGTCGGCTACCAGGTTCGGGATATCACGGCAACCGAGGGCGAGGATTATTTTGCGCCCGGTGGATACTCGTTGTCGTTCGGCCCCGGCCAGCGCAGTGCACGCTTGCTGATTCCGCTGGTACAGGACACCGAAATCGAGGGCGATGAAGCGTTCACCGTCGAGCTCGCCGTGCAGGACGACGCCGCGGCGAACGACGTGTTCCAGCGCATGGTCATCATGATCCGCGACGACGAGATCGCGATCGAATAATTCTCTGCTAGACTGCGCCCGATGTGACGCCCAAATGGTGTCTCGAGAAACCAGGCGAGTCTCCCGATGACTGACAAGGACTTGCGGCGCTATTCACGCGTCGTCGTCGATGGCAATGCGCAGGCCCCGAGTCGTGCCATGTTACGCGCCGTCGGATTCACCGAAGACGATTTCCAGAAGCCGCAGATCGGCATAGCATCGACGTGGAGCATGGTGACACCGTGCAATATGCATATCGGTGGCCTCGCCGACGTTGCCGCAAAGGCCGCTGACGAGGCCGGTGCGAAGGGCGTCGTCTTCAATACGATTTCGGTATCCGACGGCATTTCCATGGGTACGCCCGGAATGCGCTACTCATTGGTGTCACGGGAAATCATTGCAGACTCTATCGAGGCGGTTGCCGGCGCCGAAGGCTTCGACGGCATCGTCGCGATCGGTGGCTGTGACAAGAATATGCCAGGGTGCGTGATGGCGCTGGCGAGATTGAATCGCCCCTCGGTGTTCGTTTACGGCGGCACGATTCGGCCCGGCGCGAAGCGCCGCGACATTGTCGCCGTCTTCGAAGCGGTCGGTGCTCATTCCGGCGGCAAGATCGACGATAAGGAATTGCTCGAAGTCGAGCAAACGGCGATACCCGGGCCGGGAGCCTGCGGTGGCATGTACACGGCCAATACGATGGCGTCGGCGATCGAGGCGCTCGGCATGAGCCTCGCAAACAGTTCGGCGCAAGAGGCGATATCGGACCAGAAGAAAGAGGACTGCCGGCGCGCAAGTGCCGCGGTCATGAACCTGCTCGAGCATGACATCAAGCCGCTCGACATCATGACGAAAAAAGCGTTCGAGAACGCGATCGCGGTTGTCATCGCGCTCGGCGGCTCGACGAACGCGGTTCTGCACCTGATCGCGATGGCTCGTGAGGCGGACGTCGAATTGTCGCTGGACGATTTCACGCGTATCGGAGCACGCACGCCGGTGCTGGCCGACGTCAAACCGAGCGGCAAATACCTGATGTCGGAACTCATCGCAATCGGCGGCATCCAGCCGCTGATGAAGCGCATGCTGGACAAGGGACTGTTGCACGGTGATTGCCTGACGGTTACGGGTCGGTCGCTGGCGGAAAACCTGGCCGACGTCGAGGACTACCCAGACGGCCAGGACATCGTTCGCGATTTCGACAACCCGATCAAGCCGGACAGCCACCTCGCGATTCTCTACGGCAATCTCGCGCCCGACGGCGCTGTTGCAAAGATAACCGGCAAGGAAGGGCTGCGATTCGAGGGACGCGCACGCGTCTACCACTCCGAGGAAGATGCGCTGGCGGGAATACTCGGTGACAGCGTGCAGCCCGGCGATGTCATCGTAATTCGTTACGAAGGTCCGAAGGGTGCTCCGGGCATGCGGGAAATGCTGAGCCCGACCGGCGCGATCATGGGCAAGGGCCTGGGTGCCGACGTCGCGCTGATTACCGACGGGCGATTCTCGGGGGGTAGCCACGGCTTTGTCGTTGGGCACGTGTCGCCGGAGGCGGCCGTCGGCGGTCCGATCGCACTCATTGAGGACGGCGATCCGATCACGATCGATGCGCAGTTGAAGCGCATCGATGTCGCCATCGGCGAGCCCGAGATGGAGAGGCGGCGCGAGGCCTGGAAGCGGCCGGCATCCCCGGTGCAGCGCGGGGCCCTTGCCAAATACCGCGCCGAGGTCTCGTCGGCGTCAGAGGGCGCCGTGACGATTCCCGAGCCGTGGGATCAATGAGCCGGGGACTTGACCTTTGTGGCAAGGTTCGCTCTACTCTTTCAGGATCGTTTCAGACACCCCCGTAAAGTGCCACGGCAATCCCTGTATGGATGCTAAAAAACTAGTAAAACAGATGGCGCGCCAGAGGTGCGTGGGTGCCAATGGCAGCAGTACCGGCTAGCATAAAGCCCGGACGTTGCTACGAACCCGCAAGGACATCCTGGCGGGTTTTTTTTTGGAAAGGTTTCTGCGGCAAATGTCGGGAACGTTGAACAGATGACGATGTACGGCGGGCGAGCATGATCACCGAGGCGGAGTTTCCAACGAGCCAGAGTCTCGGCGCCCCCGACGCCGTGAGTAATTCACGGTGGGTCGTGATGAAATTCGGCGGCACGAGCGTATCGACGGCCGCAAACTGGGCGACAATCGCCAATCTCGTTCGCGCGAGGCTCGACGACCAGTTGCAGCCGGTCATCGTGCACTCGGCGCTGACCGGCGTCTCCAACGGACTCATCGCACTGCTCGAGCAGGCCGTCAACGGCGTGCCGGACGACGGCCTTGATGCGATTCGCGAACAGCACTACCGCCTGGCGGAGGAGCTCGGTCTCGACGGACACAGCCTGCTCGATGAATCGCTACACGAACTCGAGCAGCTGCTTGCCGGCGTGCGCCTCGTTCGCGAAGTCAGCGTGCGTGTCCGGGTGCGGGTCATGGCGCTCGGCGAACTGATGTCGACGCGGCTCGGCGCCGCCTACCTGCAATCCGTCGGGATTGCGACCGAGTGGATGGATGCGCGCGATCTGCTGACGAGCGCCAGTCGCAACGGCGCACAGCGGACTCGCGACTACCTCAGTGCCACCTGCGATCACGATGAAGATCCCGCGTTGCAAGAGCGTATGCGGGCGGCCGGCAAGGTGGTGTTGACGCAGGGGTTCATTGCGCGCAACCGCAACGGCGAGACCGTGCTGCTGGGCCGTGGCGGGTCAGACACGTCGGGCGCTTACTTCGCCGCACGGCTAATGGCGCGCCGCCTGGAAATCTGGACCGACGTGCCTGGCATGTTTTCGGCCAACCCGAAGCTCGTGCCGTCGGCACGACTGCTGATTGCGCTGCGCTACGAGGAAGCACAGGAACTGGCGTCGGCCGGCAGCAAGGTGCTGCACCCGCGGTGCATCTCGCCGTTGCGTCCGCACGGCATTCCGCTGTTCATTCGCTGTACCGAGGCACCGCAGATCCAGGGCACGATCATCTCGCCGGTGACCGACGAAGTCGAGCCACAGGTCAAGGGCATCTGCGTGCGCGAGAACATCACTCTGGTCTCGATGGACAGCGTCGGCATGTGGCACGAAGTCGGCTTCCTGGCACGTGCATTCGCGGTATTCAGTGAGCATGCGCTGTCGATCGATTTCGTATCGACGTCGGAAACGAACGTCACGGTGTCGGTCGACACGACCGACGGGGTCATGCCGGCTGACGTGCAGGAGGCGCTGATATCGGACCTGAACCAGCTGTGCCGTGCGCGCTTGATCACCGACTGTGCCGCCGTCAGCCTCGTCGGCCGCAAGATCCGCACGATCCTGCCCCGGCTCGCGCCGGCGCTCGAGGTCTTCGAGGAAGAAAAGATTCACCTGATGACACAGGCCGCGAATGACCTGAATCTGAGTTTCGTCATCGCGCGCGAGCAAAGCCAGCGGCTCGTTGGCAAGCTGCACTCGACGATCATCCGCAGCTCCGGCGGCAGCCCTGCATTCGGTCCCAGCTGGGAGGCGCTGTTCCGAGAAGACATCGTGACCGGGTACACGGCCGATACCTGGTGGATGCGGAAGCGCACCGAGTTGATCGAACTGGCCGGCAAGCAGCTGAACGCGTACGTTTATGACCGCGACAGCGTGCGGGAGGCGGCACGCAGCCTGCTGGATCTCAGCAACGTCGACCGCGTGCTGTATGCCGTAAAGGCCAATTTCAATGCGGACCTGCTGCGTACGCTCGAGGAGGAGGGCGTCGATTTCGAATGCGTGTCGCCTGGCGAGGTCGAGTGGCTCGACGAAATATTGCCGGACCTCGACAAGCGACGCATCCTGTTCACGCCAAACTTTGCGCCGCGCGAGGAATACGCGTGGGCGCTGGACAAGGGCCTGCAGGTCACGCTGGATAACCTGCATCCGCTGAAGCACTGGCCGGAACTGTTTTCCGGCAGCAGGCTGTTCATACGCGTCGATCCCGGCCAGGGGCGCGGGCATCACGAGCACGTCAAGACAGCCGGTGTGCATTCGAAATTCGGCGTGCCGCGTTTCGAGCTCGAGGAACTGGAGCAACTTGTTTCCGCGGCGGGCGCTGAGGTTGTCGGCATACACGCACATAGCGGCAGCGGCGTTTCCGATCCCGATGCCTGGAGAAACGTTGCAACAGAGCTCGTCAAGGTCGCTGCGAGATTTCCCGGCGTCCGGACAATCGACCTGGGCGGCGGACTCGGAATCCCCGAGAAACCCGGCGACAAGCCGTTCGATCTCGAGCGCATGAACCAGACGCTCGGCGACATCAAGGCGGCGTATCCGCAGTACCAGCTGTGGATCGAGCCCGGTCGCTTCCTCGTTGCGCGATCGGGCGTGCTGCTGACCCGGGTCACGCAGGTCAAGGGCAAGGGCGACATGCGCTATATCGGCGTTGGCACCGGCATGAATTCGTTGATCCGTCCGGCGCTCTACGGCGCCTATCACGAGATCGTCAACCTGTCGAAATCGGAGCTCGCGCCGAGCGAAACGGTGACCGTCGTTGGCCCTATCTGCGAAACCGGCGACCGGCTCGGGACCGACCGGCTGCTGCCGCCGACGAAAGAGGGCGACGTGATCCTGATTGCCAATACCGGCGCATACGGATACGTCATGAGTTCGTTTTACAATCGCCGGCCGGTCGCGCCGGAAATCGTGATCTAGTTCAACGAGGCAAAGCGATGAAACTCTACTGGGCACCGCAGACACGTTCGACGCGCGCCATCTGGATGCTCGAGGAGGCCGCACTCGACTACGAGATGGAGGTGGTCAAAATTCGCGATGAGAATCGCAAGGACGCCGACGAATTCCGGCGTGCAAGTCCGATGGGCAAAGTTCCGGCGCTCGTCGACGGCGACTGCGCGATGTCCGAGTCCGCCGCGATTTGCCTGTACGTCGCGGACCGATATGCGCCCGGCAAACTGGCACCAGCGCTCGACGCGCCGACACGCGGCAAGTTTCTTTACTGGCTGATGTACAC
>JBFIQH010000047.1:0-16357 GCA_041609735.1 Woeseiaceae bacterium
GCCCGTTACGGCTTCGGTGATCCGCATCCGTTCGGAACGGATCGACACGATGTCTTTCATGCCGAGCTCGGCGCTTCCCCGGCGGCCGAAAAAGTGACGTTCGCCGTGCCGCGCCAGGCCGACGTATCCGACCTGCAATTGTTCCATACGCGGGACTACGTCGAGTTCGTGGCGGAGCGTTCGAAGACCGGCGGCGGATTTCTCGACGACGGCGATACGCCGGCCATTGAGGGCATCTTCGACGCCGCGTGCGACGTCGTCGGGACTGTGCTTGATGCTGCCGATGAAATCATGGCCGGCAAGGCGCGGCGCGCGTTTATTCCCATCGCCGGACTGCATCACGCGGCGCGTGATCATGCCGCCGGTTTTTGCGTATTCAACGACTGCGGTATTGCGGCCGAATACCTGCGGCAGCGGCACGGGCTCAAGCGGGTCGCGTATGTCGATATCGACGCGCACCATGGTGACGGCGTTTTTTACGGCTTCGAAAACGATCCAGACCTGCTCTTCGCCGATATTCACGAGGACGGCCGTTACCTCTACCCGGGCACCGGCCATGCGGACGAAACCGGCATCGGGGACGCTGTGGGCACGAAACTCAATATCCCGCTGGCGCCGGGGGCTGGCGACCGTGAATTTCACGCAGCATGGTCAGCGGTCGAGGCCTACCTCGACGAGGCGCAGCCGGAGTTCATCCTGTTTCAGTGCGGCGCCGACAGCCTCGAGGGCGACCCGATAACGCACCTGAAATTCACCGAAAATGCCCACGCGGCGGCCGCTGCCGCGTTGTGCCGGCTCGCAGACCGCTGCTGCGATGGCCGCATCATCGGCACCGGGGGCGGGGGCTACAATCGCCGCAACGTCGCGCGCGCCTGGACCCGGGTCGTCGAGGCATTCGTCGATACTGCCTAGCCGGGGCCCCCGCCCGAGCGGCACGTCCGGAGTTACAGGCCTGCCACGCGGCGCGCTAAACAGGTAACATCGCGGCTTTTCCCACCGAAACCCCCGCCGGAGACCGCCTCCCATGTTCGACACGTCCACGACCCTCGCGTCGTTCGACCCGGAAATTGCCGAGTCCATAGCGCTCGAGGAGCGCCGCCAGGAAGAACACATCGAATTGATCGCGTCAGAAAACTACGCCAGTCCGCGCGTCATGGCGGCTCAGGGCAGCGTGCTGACGAACAAGTATGCGGAGGGTTATCCCGGCAAGCGTTATTATGGCGGCTGCGAACACGTCGACGATGCGGAGCGACTGGCAATAGAGCGCGCCAAGGAACTTTTCGGCGCCGACTATGCCAACGTGCAGCCGCACTCCGGTTCGCAGGCGAACGCCGCCGTGTGCATGGCGCTGTTAGAGCCGGGCGAGACCCTGCTCGGCATGAGCCTTGCCGAAGGCGGTCACCTGACGCACGGCACGAAAGTGAATTTCTCGGGCAAACTCTATGACGCGGTCCAGTATGGTCTCGACGCGGACGCGGGGCTCATCGACTACGACCAGGTCGAATCACTGGCAAAGGAACACAGGCCCAAGCTCGTAATCGCCGGGTTTTCTGCGTACTCGAAAGTCGTCGACTGGCAGCGCTTCCGCGATATTGCGGACAGCGTCGGTGCATACCTGATGGTAGACATGGCCCATGTCGCTGGTCTCGTTGCTACCGGACACTACCCGAACCCGGTACCGATCGCCGATGTCGTGACGACGACGACACACAAGACGTTGCGCGGTCCGCGCGGCGGGCTGATCCTCGCCCGCAAGAATGACAAACTGACGAAGAAGTTCAATTCGCTGGTGTTCCCCGGCAATCAGGGCGGCCCGCTGATGCACGTGATTGCCGCGAAAGCGGTCGCATTCAGGGAAGCGCTGGAACCGTCGTTCAGGGATTACCAGGCAAAAGTTTGCGATAACGCCAAGACGATGGCAGCGACGCTGGCGGAACGCGGCTATCCGATTGTCTCCGGCGGCACCGACAATCATCTGATGCTGGTCAGCCTGATCGATCACGGAATCACCGGTAAGGACGCGGATGCAGCGCTCGGCCGCGCCAACATTACCGTCAACAAAAACGCAGTACCGAACGACCCGGAGTCGCCGTTCGTAACGAGTGGCTTGCGTCTCGGTACGCCGGCGATTACGACCCGCGGTTTCGGCGTCGACGAGACCCGGCAGTTGTCGGGCTGGATTGCCGACATACTCGATGACATCAGCAATGAAGCGATGATCGACACGGTCCGTAGCAAGGTGCTCGATTTGTGCGCGCGATTCCCGGTTTACGACAGCCACGCCCCGCAGATGGCCGGCGAGGCACGCAGCGCATAGCCGCGGCCGGGCCCCGGAGGTCCTGTTATGCATTGCCCGTTTTGCAGTAACGAGGAAACCAAGGTTATCGATTCCCGCCTTGCCGCTGACGGCCGGCAGATCCGCCGCCGGCGCCAGTGCCTGGACTGCAACGAGCGTTTCACGACCTTCGAGTCGGCGGAGCTGGTCATGCCGCGCCTCGTCAAGAACGACAACAGCCGGCAACCCTTCGACGAGGACAAGCTGCGCAACAGCATGGTGCGCGCGCTGGAAAAACGCCCGGTGTCGAGCGAGCAGCTCGAACAGTCGATCGGTCGGCTGGTTCACAAATTGCGGACGATGGGCGAACGCGAGGTGCCGTCGCGCCTGGTCGGCGACCTGGTCATGGAGGAGCTGCGATCGCTGGACGAAGTCGCCTATGTACGATTCGCGAGCGTTTACCGGCGGTTCCAGGACATCACCGAATTCGAGGACGAGATACGCCGGTTGCAGAAGATTTCGGACGCGGCCGCCAACCGCGAGCAGATGTCATTGCTGCCGCAGCTGCTGGGCAACAAGGACCGGTAAGGTCCGATGAGCGATTTCTCGGCGCATGACAGCGCGATGATGGCCCGGGCGCTGCAGCTCGCAGCACGAGGCCGTTACACGGCGCATCCGAACCCGATGGTCGGCTGTGTGCTGGTTCGTGACGGGTCGATCATTGGCGAGGGCTGGCACCGGCGCACCGGTGACCCGCACGCCGAGGTGAATGCGATCGAAGCCGCGGGCGATGCGCGCGGTGCATGCTGCTATGTCACGCTGGAACCCTGTTCGCACCACGGCCGCACGCCGCCGTGCGCCGATGCACTCGTTGCGGCCGGAATCCGCGAGCTCGTCTGCGCGATCCAGGACCCGTTTCCCGCGGTCAGCGGCGACGGTATCGCGGCATTGAAAAGAGCGGGCATCGAGGTGCGCGTCGGTCTGATGCAGGCACAGGCGGAAAGACTGATTCGTGGCTACCTGGCGCGCGTGCGACACGGCCGGCCGTTCGTGCGGCTGAAGATGGCGGCAAGCATCGACGGCGCCGTCGCGATGAAAAACGGGCAGAGCCAGTGGATTACCGGCCCGCAAGCACGCGACGACGTGCAGCGGCTGCGGGCGGAGTCGGGTGCGATCCTGAGCGGTATTGGCACGGTGCTGGCCGATGACCCGTCGTTCACGGTACGGCACGCAACTCTGGACACCGAGGGGCGGCAACCGTTGCGCGCAATCCTCGATTCGAAGCTGCGCATGCCGGGCTCGGCCGGCATGTTGTGCCTGCCCGGCACGACGGTGATCTACTGCAGTCGCACGGACGGCGCCGAACGCCTGCAGCAGGCGGGTGCCGATGTCGTGCGGGTCGCCGGCAGGCAGGGAAAACTCGATCTCGGGGCTGTGCTGGACGACCTCGGGCGGCGCGACATCAACGACGTGCTCGTCGAGGCCGGGCCGAGCCTGGCGGGCAGCCTGCTGGCAGAACAACGGGTCGACGAGCTTGTCATTTACCAGGCGCCCCATATTATGGGGAGTGAGACGATTCCAATGTTCCGGACGCCGGGCTTCAGCGAGCTGGCCGACCGGAAACGACTGACGATCACGGACAGGCGCCGCATCGGCGCGGACCTGCGGATCACCGCGACAATCGACAAAGACTGAGATGTTTACAGGGATCATCAAGGCAAAGGGGACGGTGCGCCAGCTCGACAAACGCAGCGGCGACGTGCGTCTTTCCGTCGTGTCGCCGGACCTGGACTGGAGCCGCTTCGAGGTCGGCGAGAGCATCGCTGTCAACGGCGTCTGCCTGACGGCGGTCGGCATAGGCGCGGAAGGATTCGACGCCGATGTTTCGGTTGAGACGCTGGACGTCACCGGGCTCGGGACGCTGGCCGTCGGTAGTGCCGTCAACCTGGAGCCTGCGCTGCGTGTCGGCGAATCGCTCGGGGGTCACCTGGTGTCCGGTCACGTCGACTGTATCGGCCGCGTCGTCGAGATGGCAAAAGACGCGCGTTCCGTGCGACTGGGCATCGAAATACCTCATCCATTTGCACGCTACATCGCGAAAAAGGGCTCGGTGACCGTCGATGGCGTCAGCCTTACCATTAACGAGGTATCGGGCAACACCTTCAACTTGAATATCATTCCGCACACGGCCAGCGTCACGACCATTGGTGACTACGCGGTGGGTACCGCCGTCAATATCGAGGTCGACCAGGTTGCCCGTTATCTCGAGCGCCTGTTGGCGCAAGACAACCCCGGCGTCACGCTGGAAACACTGCGAGCAAACGGTTATGCCTGACAATATGACAACGCACCCGAAAGCCCTGTCCGGCGGATTCAGCGACATCGAGGACATCCTTGCCGACGTCAAGGCAGGAAAGATGGTCATCATGGTCGATGACGAGAATCGCGAAAACGAGGGCGATCTGCTGATGGCGGCCGAGCGCGTGCGGCCGGAAGACATCAACTACATGGCGACGCACGGCCGTGGGCTGATCTGCCTGACGCTGTCGCGCGATCGTTGCCGGCAGCTGCGCCTGCCGCTAATGGTCACGGACACCGACCAGCACCACGCGACCAACTTCACGATCTCGATCGAGGCGGCCAGCGGTATCACGACCGGTATCTCGGCGCACGATCGCGCCAAGACAATACTGGCTGCGGTCGCGCCCGACGCAAAACCCGAAGACCTGCGGCAGCCCGGTCATATTTTCCCGGTCATGGCGCAGCCCGGTGGCGTCCTGACACGCGCCGGCCATACCGAAGCCGGTTGCGATCTCGCACGACTCGCGGGTCTCGAACCGGCTGCCGTAATCGTCGAAATTCTGAATGAGGACGGCAGCATGGCGCGTCGTCCGGATCTCGAGAAATTCTCGCGGACCCATAAAATTCGCATCGGCACGATTGCCGACCTGATTCGCTACCGTCTCGAGAAAGAACGCAACGTCGAACGAATTTCAGAGATGCCGATCGAAACCGATTACGGCCCCTTTACCATGATTTGCTACGACGACCTCGTCAATCGTGCCGTGCATCTGGCGCTCGTCAAAGGCGACCTGTCCAAATCTGACAATCCCCTCGTGCGCGTGCATTTGCAGGACACGCTCGGCGACGTCATCGGCGTGCGCAGCCGCTCGCTGGGGTGGCCGCTGGATAGCGCTATCAGGCGTATTGCAGCGGAAGAATGCGGTGTCATCGTGTTGCTGCGCGAACAGGAAAGCTCGCGGGACCTGATCGATGCGGTCAACGGCCTCGGCCGCGAGCGCGACGAGGTATCGGCGCGCCGCTCGGGCGATTCGGTATTGCGAACTTACGGTGTCGGCGCGCAGATCCTGCGCGACCTCGGTCTCAGCAAAATCCGTGTATTATCGGCGCCCAAGCATCTGTATGCGATTTCGGGCTTCGATCTCGAGATTACCGAATACGTCGAGTAAGTACGTCGAGCAAGCAATTGTCATGGAAAAGATTCGAACAACAGAAGGCGACCGCATCGTGCGTGACGCAAAGTTCGCGATTGTCGCGACGCGTTTCAACGACTTTATTGTAGAGTCGTTATTAAAGGGCGCGGTGCACTGTCTGCGCCAGCACGGCGCCGCGGATGCAGACATAGAGATCGTGCGCGTGCCCGGAGCCATGGAGGTAGCCGTCGTTGTCAACAAGTTAGCTGCGTCGCGGCGCTTTGACGGCATCATCGCGCTGGGCGCGGTCATTCGCGGCGGCACGCCGCATTTCGAATACGTCGCCGGCGAGTGCGTGCGCGGCCTGTCGGCCGCGTCGCAGAACCACGGCATCCCTGTTGGCTTCGGCGTGCTGACCGTCGACACGATCGAGCAGGCCATCGAACGTGCCGGTACCAAGGCCGGCAACAAGGGCGAGGAAGCTGCCCTCGCGGTTATCGAAACCGTCAATCTTTTACGCCGCATCGACTGACTATGTCCGCGCAAGCGTCATCCGGCGCCCGAACCCGAGCGCGTGAGCTGATGCTGCAGGCGCTCTACCAGCAGCAGATCGCCGGGCACGAGCATGCCGAGCTGGAACGCCAGTTTCATGAACAGGCGGCGTATGCACGCGTCGATCGCGATTTCTTCGATGCGTCCCTGCGCGCGATCTGCGAGCAGCAATCCAGCCTTCGGGACGAAATTGCCGCGGTCGTTGACCGCCCGATGGAACAGCTCGATCCCGTCGAGCTCGGCATTCTTTTAATCGGTGCTTACGAACTCAAGCATCGTACCGATATTCCGTACCGCGTCGTGATTAACGAAGGCGTCAATCTTGCGAGGCGCTTCGGTGCAGCCGACGGCCACAAGTACATCAATGCATGCCTCGATACCGCGGCAAAGCGCCTTCGCGAGACAGAAATGCGTGGATGAGTTTGACCTGATACGGCGATTTTTCGATCGCGCATCGACGTCCGACGATGTCGTCGTCGGCATCGGCGACGACGGCGCGGTACTGCAACCGGCCGCGGGGCACGAACAGGTCGTCGTCATCGATACACTCGTTGAAGGCGTGCATTTCCCGAGACACTTCAATCCCACCGACATAGGCTACCGAATCGTCGCGGTGAACCTGTCGGACATTGCGGCGATGGGCGCGACGCCACTCTGGATGACGCTGGCCTTGTCGATGCCGTCCGCCAACGAAGAATGGCTGACGGCGTTCGCCGAGGGACTGCACCTGGCGGCGGCAGAGCACTCGGTCACGCTGGTCGGGGGAGACACGACGAGCGCACCGCAGGTCGTTGCGACCGTGCAGATAAGCGGCGAAGTGCCGGCAGGGCAGGCGCTGTTGCGCAGCGGTGCGAAAGCCGGCGACACCCTGTACGTCACCGGGACCGTCGGCGACGCGGCTGCCGGCCTCGATGGCCTGATTCACGGGCGGCCGGTCAAGACACTGGTCAACCGATTCGCGCGGCCAACGGCGCGGGTCGAGTACGGTAAAAAACTGCGCGGCGTTGCATCGTCGGCGATTGACGTCTCCGACGGGCTCTACGGAGACCTGAAAAAGCTGGCGTTCGCCAGCGGCGTCGGCGCGGCAATTGATCTTGAGAAGCTGCCGGTATCCGATGCCCTGTCGGATAATTACGCGCCGGAGCGGGTTTTGAGTCTCGCGCTCGGCGGCGGCGACGATTACGAGTTATTGTTCACATCATCAGGGCCGCTTCCGGACCCGGGTGTCATGCTGGTAACGCCCATCGGAACCGTCACCGAATCGCGGGACCTGATTCTGCGGCTGGGGAACGAGATCGTGCCCTACGACGACAGCGGCTACCGGCATTTCCAGTGACGGACAAGGTCGACAATCTCGCACGCAAGGTCCTGACGGACCCGATCAATTTCCTCGCGTTCGGTTTTGGTACCGGCCTCGCACCGGTCGCGCCCGGCACGTTCGGCTCGTTGCCGGGCGTCGCGCTTTTCTGGCTGACGATGAGTTTCGGGCTTTATGTTCAATTGGGGATTGCACTGTGCCTGATCGTGTCCGGAATCTGGCTCTGCGGCGAATCTGCACGCCGTATCGGCGTGCACGATCATGGCGGCATCGTCTGGGATGAAATTGCCGGCATGTACCTGGCGCTGCTGCTTGCGCCGCCGACAATCGCCGGATTCGCGTTGGCATTCGGGCTTTTCAGATTCTTCGATATTGTCAAACCGTGGCCGATTCGGGACCTGGATCACAGACTGGGCGGAGGTCTCGGAATTATGCTGGACGACCTCGCTGCCGCCGTGTACGCCTTGCTGTTACTGGCTTTTTACGGGTGGCTTATGACTTGATTGTGAGAACAAATGGCCACCCCGGTAAGCAACATAAAGCGCGCCAAAGACGTGCCCGAGAAGATCGGCAAGTACGTCATTATCAACAAGATTGGCAAGGGCAGCACCGGCATGGTCTACCTGTCGCACGACCCCTATTATCGTCGCGACGTCGCAATCAAGGTCTATAACATCGAGGAAGATTCGGACGCGGATCGCGCCAAGGTTTCCCGCAAGATGTTTTTCAACGAAGCGCACATGGTCGGCATGCTGCAGCATCCGAACATCATGCCGATCTACGACGCGGGCGAGGAAGACGGCTCCTACTACGTCGTCACCGAACACATCCAGGGCGCACGGACGCTGGCCGCCTACTGCCGGCCCGACAACCTGCTGCGCGTCGACGACGTCGTCGAGATTATCTACAAAAGTGCGAAAGCTCTGCATTATGCGCACGGCCGCGGCGTCATTCACCGCGACATAAAACCATCAAATATCATGCTGACGATCGACAACGACGTGCGCATTATCGACTTTGGTATCGCTATCGTCAGCGACTCGGAAGTGTCGCGCATCGAGGGTATCGCCGGCAGCCCAAGCTACATGTCACCGGAACAGGTGCAGTCCGAGGAGCTGACGCCACGCTCGGATCTGTATTCGCTCGGCGCCGTCATGTACGAACTGCTGACCGGTTATCGGCCGTTCCGCGCGGACAACCTGTCGAAGCTGCTGCACCAGATCGTCTACGCGACGCCACCGCCAATTCACACGTACCGCGACGATCTCCCGGAAGATCTCGAAAACGTCGTCGCAAAGACGATGCTGAAGGACCCGGACAAGCGGCCGAACACCGGCGCGACACTCGCCGCGGAGTTGACGCGTGTTTACAAGGACCTGCGGCAGAAGTACGACAGCCTCGATAACCAGGAGCATTTTGACCTGCTGCGCACGCTGACGTTTTTCCATGAGTTTTCGCACGCAGAAATCTGGGAGGTCTTGCGCGCGTCCGACTGGCACGAGTATCGCGATGGCGACGACATCGTCCGCGAGGGAGAGATCGACGATCGCTTCTACATCATCGTGTCCGGCAAGGTAACCGTCGAGGCGAACGGCGCGAACATCGGTTCGATGTCAAACGGTCAGTGCTTCGGAGAGACGAGTTATGTGCGCGGCGCGAAACGCCAGGCGTCGATCAAGGCGGACGGTCCGGTTACGATCCTGCGCGTGAGCTCGACGCTGATGGAGCAGGTATCGTCGTCGTGTCAGCTGCGTTTCAACAAGGTTTTCCTGCGATCCCTGATTACGCGGTTGCAGGGTACGGGCGGCGCGAATACCTGAGTTGACTTCTTCGGCGGTGCCGCGTGCTCGCGTGCCGCGCGGGTTAATCGTTGCGGCCCTAGCGATTCAGGTAATTAATAGCCCGGTGCCGGCCTGATTCGGCGATAAGGGCTTCATTATCGAAGCCTGCGTAGCCGGAGATCGGGTTCTCTGTCTCGATGCGTCTTCGCAAGCGATTCACTCTGCCCCTGGCGTCCTTCATCGAAGTCCGCATCGCGTCGGCGAGAACCGAGTCGCGAGAGCACGAAATGAAGCAAAAAAGGGAAAAATACGTCTCGTACGCGTTCGCATACAGGCGCAGCAAATCCTGGCTGATCGAATCGTGCATCAGGTCGATCAGATGATCCGCCGACAGGTGGCTCGACTCTGACAACAAATAATGGCGGTGTTCTGTCAAGATCGCGTCGATGCGATCCTTTGGGCCGTAAAAAACTTCAAACAACCGGTCGCGCATTGGTCCCGTGACCCGATGGGTACGGATGAACTTAATGAGAGAGCTTCGATGCATTTGTCGCGTATCGAGCTTTCTTAGCTCCAGAATCTGCGGTCGGCGTTTCTTGTGTTCCGCAACGGGCAGCAGCAATCGGGCATGCTGCGATTCCCAGAGGCTGTGAATTTTTGCATCACCCAGCACCTGCTGCGCAACGCGAGAGGTATCGGGTGATTCGTCGGACACTGCATTTTCCAGCGCCAGCTCCGATTCTCGCATGAGGCGTTGATGCCGGGCGGACAGGTACTTCACAGGTTTCTCCAACCGTATTCTTGTTGAGTAGACGAGCAGAATGTCGTCTAACCCATAGTTCCAATCTAGCTCAGAAACGTACAGTTTTAAAGGGAAGGAATTTTGACGCCCTGACGGAATTTTGTCGCAAATGTAAGCCCCGAGACAGCCGTTTGCGCTAGACTTGCGCGAAGAAATCCAATCCTGGGAATGCCATGTCAACGACCTACACGCGACTCTTAATCCTTTTACTCATGACGGTCTCGGCCAACGCCTCGGACCTCCAAGAATCCGTCAAAAAAGACTATGACGAGTACTTGTGGCCGCTGTTCGATCATTTCCACCGCAATCCTGAGCTATCGCTGGTGGAGCAGGAGACGGCTGCACGGATGGCGGCGGAACTGCGCGCGGCCGGATTTGCCGTGAGCGAGAATATTGGCGGCACTGGCGTCGTTGCAATGCTCGAGAACGGGCCCGGGCCGCTGGTCATGATGCGGGCCGATATGGACGGTCTGCCAGTCGAGGAAAAGTCGGGGCTCGAGAATGCGTCGCGCAAGCAGCAGGTCGACCCGATCACTGGAAATACCGTCTATACCATGCACGCGTGCGGGCACGACGTGCACATCACGAGTCTCGTCGGCACGGCGCGACAGATGGCGCGGCGCACCGATGACTGGTCGGGCACATTGATGCTGATCGTGCAGCCCGCGGAGGAACGCGTCCTCGGCGCCGCGGCGATGAAGGCCGACGGCATCTGGGAGCGCTTCGGCACGCCGGACTATGCGCTGGCGTTCCACGTGTCGTCGAACGACGTCGCCGGCGTCGTCAACATCTCGGAAGGCAGCCCATTCGCAGGGGCCGATACTGTCGACATCATTATTCATGGTGTCGGCGCGCACGGCGCGCATCCGCACCGCGGCAAGGACCCGATCGTGCTCGGCAGCCAGATCGTGCTGGCGCTGCAGACGCTGGTAGCCCGCGAGCTGTCGCCGCGCATGCCGGGCGTCGTTACCGTCGGCTCCTTCCACTCCGGCACGAAGCACAACATCATTTCCGACCGCGCGCACCTGCAGCTGACCGTGCGCAATACCAGTGAGGAAACCCGCAAGATCCTGCTCGAAGGCATCGAGCGCATCGCCGTCAACATGGGCCGCGCAGCCGGGTTGCCGGAAGATCTGCTGCCGGAAGTGATCGTGTCCGAGGAGAGCGTGCCGCCGACGATCAATGACGCGCCGCTCGCGCGCCGCCTGAAGGCTGCCTGGAACGCGTCGATCGGCAGCGAACGTGTCGTCGATATCCCGACGCGCGGCATGGGCGCCGAGGATTTCCCGTTCTTCACCATCGACCCGCGCATTCCCAGCGTCTACTGGGGCATCGGCGGCACCCCGCGGGAGGACTTCGAGCGGGAGGCGGCCGGCGGCGAACCCGTGCCGAGCCACCATTCGCCGCTGTTCAAGATCTCGCCGGAGCCGGCAGTGACGGCCGGCGTCGAGTCGACCGTTGTTGCGCTGCTCGAACTGATGGGCAACAAGTAAGACCGCCCGTTGCACACAGATACAATTCGCTGTTCGTGAGCAGCTAGAATCCGGCGCGTGCTGAACAAGGACAAATCATCTCTCGCAATCGTCGACGCGATTGGCGACTTCATGAATCTCGAGTCGGCGGGCGGAATCCTGCTGCTCATTGCTGCGCTGATGGCGATGGTGATCGCAAATTCGCCGTTGGCGCTCGCCTACGAAACGTTACTCGCAACGCCGGTCGCGGTGCAGGTAGGTGCGCTGGTCATCGACAAGCCGCTGTTCCTGTGGGTCAACGATGGCCTGATGGCGATCTTCTTTTTCCTCATCGGGCTCGAAGTGAAACGGGAGTTCCTCGAGGGCGAGCTGTCGTCGTTTTCGCAGGTCGTCCTGCCCGGCATGGGCGCGCTCGGCGGCATGCTCGTGCCCGCGTCGATCTATGCCTGGCTGAACTGGGGTGACACGGTCGCGCTCGATGGCTGGGCGATACCGGTCGCAACCGACATCGCGTTCGCGCTGGCGCTCCTCGGCGTATTCGCGGCGCGCGTGCCGGTAGCACTGAAGGTATTCCTGCTGACGCTGGCGATTTTCGACGATCTCGCGGCGATCGTCATCATTGCGCTTTTTTACTCGGGCGATCTCTCCGTAACCGCGCTGATCACCGGGGCTGCCGCGCTCGCCGTCGCCGCTGCGATGAATCTTCGCGGCGTTACGCGCACGTCGGCCTATATTCTGCTCGGTATCGTGCTCTGGGTTGCCGTATTGAAGTCCGGCGTGCACGCGACCCTGGCCGGGGTATTGATCGCATTCTGCATTCCGATCAAGGATGCCGAAGGTCGATCGCCGCTGAAAGAACTCGAGCATGACCTGCATACGCCGGTGGCGTTCGTCATCCTGCCGGTGTTCGCGTTTGCGAACGCCGGGCTTTCGTTGGCGAACCTGTCGGTCAGTGAACTGCTGCACCCGGTCACGCTCGGCGTCATCGCTGGCCTCTTTGTGGGTAAGCCCGTCGGCATCCTGTTGTTCACTGGACTGGCGGTGCTGCTCGGCATGGCGCGCCTGCCGCGCAACGTCAGCTGGATGCAGGTGACCGCGGTGTCATTCGCCTGCGGCATCGGTTTTACGATGAGCCTTTTTATCGCCGGCCTCGCGTTCGAGCACGGCAGCGGCGCGTACTTCAGCGGTGATCGGCTGGGTATTCTCGTCGGGTCGCTGCTGTCGGCTGTTACGGCGTTCGTGTTGCTGCAGATTGCCTTGCCCGACGGCAAGGATCGACCGGCGGACGCCGGAGAGCCGGTCAGTCCTCGTCCGCGGTGAAGTCTTCGAGAACTTCGTCGCCGCCCGCGCTCTTCAACAGGATCTCAACTTTTTGCTCGGCGTCCTTTAGTGCGGCCTGGCAGTTACGCGTCAGCTTGATGCCTTCCTCGAACTTTTTCATCGCTTTTTCGAGCGGCAAGTCGCCCGACTCGAGTTCGTCGACGAGGTTTTCGAGATCGGTCAGCGCTTTTTCGAGGTTGACGGCTTTTTTGCTGGTCATGGGGCAGGTTCCGGCTGGGCTGCGACGACACGCTACAGGGACGATTAATGAGCGTCAACGGCAGTCGCCGCGCGGTCGTGGTAAGTTTGACAGCTTGTCCGACGCCGACTAAAGTTATAGTCCGTTAGACACGGTCTAAATAGCTATTTCTCGATCTAGGGGAACACTCATGTCATTGAAAGGCAGCAAAACCGAGAACAACCTGAAAGAAGCATTTGCCGGCGAGTCCCAGGCCAACCGCCGTTACCTGTATTTCGCGGCCAAGGCGGACGTCGAGGGTTACAACGACGTTGCTGCGGTGTTCCGGTCGACCGCCGAGGGCGAAACCGGCCACGCTCACGGCCATCTCGAATACCTCGAGGAAGTCGGTGACCCGGCTACCGGTCTGCCGATCGGCTCGACGTCGGAAAACCTGAAGGCTGCGATCGCCGGTGAAACCCACGAATACACCGACATGTATCCGGGCATGGCCAAGGCCGCGCGCGACGAGAACTTCGACGAGATAGCCGACTGGTTCGAGACCCTCGCCAAAGCGGAACGTTCGCACGCGAATCGCTTCCAGAAAGCACTCGACACACTCGACGACTGATCAGCCTCGGGGCCGTATCGGTTACGGCCCCGACTGATAGACAATGTCCGGGACCAAACGAGAGGGCAGTCTCGAGGCGCCGACCCGGCACGCCCTCGACTGGCAGTCCGACGAGTTTTACGACGCATCGGCGCTCGACGCCGAACTCGAACGCGTGTTCGACATTTGCCACGGCTGCCGCCGCTGCTTCAATCTTTGCAACGCGTTCCCGACGCTGTTCGATGCGGTCGACGAATCGGACACGATGGAAGTCGACGGTGTCGCCAAGGAAGTCTACTGGGACGTCGTCGATCATTGTTACCTGTGCGACATGTGCTACATGACGAAATGTCCGTACGTCCCGCCGCACGAGTGGAACGTCGATTTTCCGCACCTGATGCTGCGGGCAAAAGCGGCGCGATTCAAAAAGGAAGGCGCGTCGTTTCGCGACCGCATGCTGAGTTCCACCGACGTCGTCGGAAGGCTTGCCGGCATCCCGGTCGTGTCGCAGGCTGTCAACGCGATCAATCGTTCGAAGACCGGCCGCAAGCTCGTCGAGAAGACGCTGCGTGTGCACCGCGACGCGCCGGTACCGCCCTACCATTCAAAGACCGCACGCAAGCGTCTGAAGCGTAACGTCGAAGCGGGCGGCGAGGGCAGAGAGGCGACGGCGACGACACGCGGCCGGGTCCTAATGTACGCCACCTGCTACGGCAACCGCAATCGCCCGGGCATGGATGAAGACCTCGTCAGGGTATTCGAGCACAACGGCATCCCGGTGGCGCTCGCGAAGAAAGAACACTGCTGCGGCATGCCGAAGCTCGAGCTCGGTGATCTCGAGTCGGTGGACAAGCTGAAGTCGAAAAACATCCCGATGCTGGCTCGATGGGTCGACGAGGGTTGGGATATCGTCACGCCGATCCCGTCGTGTACGCTGATGTACAAGCAGGAGCTGCCGCTGATGTATCCCGACGACCCGGACGTCGCCAAGGTTCGCGACGCGATGTACGACCCGTTCGAATACCTGATGCTGCGGCATCGGGACGGCAAGCTGAAAACGGACTTTAGAAACTCGCTCGGCAAGGTCGCCTACCAGGTGCCGTGCCACCTGCGCGTCCAGAACATCGGCCTCAAGACCCGCGATATCCTGCAGCTGGTTCCGGACACGACTGTCGAGGCCATCGAACGATGTTCCGGTCACGACGGAACCTACGCGGTCAAAAAGGAATTCCACGACGTGTCGAAGAAAATTGCCCGACCGATCGTCAGCAAGGTGAAACGCGGCGAGCCGCAGCACTTCGTCAGCGATTGCCCGATGGCGGCCGAACAGATCAACCAGGAGCTCGACGGCTTCGATGCCGGTCACCCAATGAGCCTGCTGCGCAGGGCCTACGGAATCTAAACCGATGGACACGACCCCGGAAACGAGCCTGACGATGCAAAAGCTGACCCGCAAGGACCTGATGAGCCTCGAGCAATACGCCGTGGAGCGGCCCGACTTTCGTGCCAGGGTGCTCGCGCACAAGCAGAATCGGCGCCTGCCGCTGGGCACGAACGCGACGCTGTATTTTGAAGACCGGCTGACGATGCAGTACCAGGTACAGGAGATGCTGCGCATCGAGCGCATCTTCGAGGCCGACGGCATCGCCGACGAACTCGACGCCTACAATCCGCTGATTCCCGACGGCAGTAACTGGAAGGCGACGTTCATGGTCGAGTTCCCGGACATCGAGGAGCGTCGTGCGATGCTGAAGTCGCTGGTCGGCATCGAGAAACGTGTTTACGTAAAGGTCGACGGACATAATCGCGTTTTCGCGATCGCCGACGAGGATCTCGAACGCTCGGACGCCGACAAGACGTCGGCAGTGCATTTCCTGCGATTCGAACTCGAGCCGGCAATGATCGAGTCACTGCGTTCCGGTGCACAATTGTCGGCCGGCATCGATCACGAAAACTACCGGGTCAGCGTTTCGCCCGTCGCCGACAACGTCCGCAACTCGCTCGTCGAAGACCTGGCCTGAAAATCAATTCGAATCTTCTGTAGGAGGGCCTTCAGGCCCGATACACCGGGTGCAGCGTGTCGGCATTCAGGCTAGAATCCCGCCGTGCATTCGCTTGGGCTCCTTGAATGACGAACCGATACGACGCTGCGGACATCGAAGTCCTGAGCGGGCTGGAACCTGTCCGGCGCCGGCCGGGCATGTACACCGACACGACGCGGCCGAATCACCTGGCGCACGAGGTCGTCGATAACAGCGTCGACGAAGCGCTGGCCGGTCACTGCAAAAAGATCGACGTGACCCTGTACAAGGACGGTTCGCTGGAGGTCGCCGACGACGGCCGCGGCATGCCGGTCGACAAGCACCCGAAGGAAAAAATACCGGGCGTCGAACTGATCCTGACCCGCCTGCATGCGGGCGGCAAGTTTTCGAACAAGAACTACCAGTATTCCGGCGGCCTGCACGGCGTCGGCGTTTCCGTCGTCAACGCGCTGTCGAAGAATCTCGAGGTCTGGATCCGGCGCGGCGGCAAGGAGTACAACATGAGCTTCGCCGGCGGCAAGAAGCGCGGCAAGCTCGAGGTCGTCGGCAAGGTCGGCAAGGCCAACACCGGCA
>JBFIQH010000048.1:0-15977 GCA_041609735.1 Woeseiaceae bacterium
CTCAAATCCCTCTTCACCCAGCCGGGTGCGAACAGCCGCGGCACCTCCTCCCCGTTGACGAACGCGAGCAGCTGATCCTTGACGGCCATCGCGTTCCGGTATCCCAGTTCGATCAGATCGCGGGTGTAGGCTTTCTCGAACAGCAGGTAGGACAACAGGCGGCTCTCGCCCGGTCGTTTACCGCTGACGCCGCGCAGCAGCGCGCGGATCGCGAACGGCAGCTCTTGCCGGTGCCGCTCCGCGTGTTCGCGCAGGTCTTCGCTCGGAACGATGACCATGGTGTCGAGCGGCCGCATTTGCTTCAGCACGCCGGTGCGATGCTCCGGGGGGACCGCGTCGATCAGCTGGTTGATGCGCGTCATGCGCTCGAGGTCGGAATACAGGCCGTCGAGAAACAGCGTGTCGAGCATGTAGCCGGCAATCTGCGCGAAGTTCGGATACTGGGGCACGGCGGGCGGTTCCGGCTCCTCGTCCGCCACCTCGTTGCGGACGCCGATGACGAGTATGCGATCGGCGCCGAGGTGAATAGCCGGACTCAGTGGCGTTGCCTGGCGCATAGCACCATCGCCAAAGTACTCATTGCCGATCAGGACCGGCGGAAAAATCATCGGTACGGCAATGCTCGCCATGACGTGATCGAGATTGACCTCGCCGCGCTTGCCGATGCGACGGGTTCGGTGCCAGTCGGGATGGTCGTCGGTTGCCTGAAAAAAGGTGTGCGACTGCGCGCTGCTGTAGCCGGCTGCAGTAACCGCGACGGCGTCGAGCCAGCCGTGATCGAGCGCATCCTGGATGCGCGGAAACCGTACGTCCCGGCTCAACAGTTCCCGAAGCGGCGAGTTGTCGAGCAAAGCCTTCGGCATTGGGACGAGCCCGCCGGTGACGATCGATGCGAACCAGTGCAGGCTCGATTTCAGCATCGCACGGCGATCGGTCCGGTAGACCTGGCAGCAGCGGAAATTCGCCCAGACGTGTTCCAGCTCGGCCATTGCGATTTTGAATCGGCGCGCTTTCGAGGCCAGCACGACAGAGTTGACGGCACCGGCAGACGTGCCGCTGATGACGGCAAACGGATTCTTCGTGCCCTTCGGCACGAGGTCCGCCAGCGCCTTCAGTACCCCGACCTGGAAGGCGCCACGGGCGCCGCCGCCGGGCAGCACGAGCGCGGTTTTCAGTTTTCGGGCAGGATCGGCCATGCGGACTCCGGAATCTAACGCAATAGTCTACTGATCGCCGCCTTTTGAGGCTGCCGACTGCGTCGTAGTATAGTGCGCCCTCTGACACCGACTCAGACCGGAAATCACCTATGTATCTACACGGAACGTTTCTCACGCTCATGCTGATGCTGCTGCTGCCAGGCGCGTCGCTCGAAGCGTCCGGTCAGCCGAATGTCGGCGAACCGGCGCCGGAATTCGAATTGCCCGACCAGGATGGGCAGCTGCACTCGCTCGAGGATTACCGCGACCAGTGGATCGTGCTGTACTTCTATCCGAAAGACGAGACCCCGGGGTGTACGACCGAGGCCTGTGAGTTCCGCGACAATATATTTGCCTATCGCAAGATGGGCGCACAGATCCTCGGCGTCAGCCTCGACGATATCGATTCGCACAAGGCGTTCGCCGAAAATCACGGCCTGCCCTTCCCGTTGCTTGCGGATACCGACGGCAGCGTTGCCGAAGCCTACGGCGTAAAGACGAAGATGTTCGGTATGACGGTTGCCAAGCGCCAGACCTTTGTCATCGACCCGGACGGCGTGCTCGTGAAACACTATGAGAAAGTCGATCCCGACTCCCACTCGGCGCAAGTACTCGCGGACCTCGAACAACTGACTGCCGCGCTCGACTAGACAGCCTTCGCACAAGACTTACGTCAGCGCCTTGATGCCGTCGTCGAGCCCCGCGATCGTCAGCGGAAACATCCGATCGCCCATCAGCTCCCGCGTCAGCTTGACCGACGGAGAATAGTCCCAGCGTGCACGCGGCTCCGGATTCAGCCAGATCGCCTTGGGGTAGGTATTCAGGAGCCGCTTGATCCAGACGGCTCCGGGTTCGTCGTTCCAGTGTTCGACACTGCCGCCCGCGTAGACGATTTCGTATGGGCTCATCGTCGCATCGCCGACGAAGACCAGCTTGTAATCGGACGCGTACTTGTGCGTGATATCGAGCGTCGAGATACGCTGCTGGTGCCGCCGGCGGTTGTCCTTCCACATCGATTCGTAAATGAAATTGTGGAAGTAAAAGTACTCGAGGTGCTTGAACTCGCTGCGCGCCGCCGAGAACATCTCCTCGCAGATACGCACGTGGTCGTCCATCGAACCGCCGATATCGAGGCAAAGCAGCACCTTTACCGCGTTGTGACGCTCCGGCACCATGCGAATGTCGAGCAGGCCCGCGTTGCGCGCCGTCTTGTCGATCGTGTCCTCGAGATCGAGCTGGTCCGCGGCGCCCTCGCGCGCGAATTTACGCAGTCGCCGTAACGCGACCTTGATGTTGCGCGTCCCGAGCTCGACCGAATCGTCGAGATTGCGATACTCGCGCTTGTCCCAAACTTTGACCGCGCTGCGATTGCGCGACCCGGCTTGACCAATGCGTATACCTTCGGGGTTGTAGCCGTAAGCGCCGAACGGCGACGTCCCCGCGGTGCCGATCCACTTGTTACCGCCCTCGTGCCGCTCGTCCTGTTCCTTTAGTCTTTCGGCCAGCGCTTTCATCAGTTCCTCGAACCCGCCCATGGATTCGATCTGTGCGCGTTCCTCGTCGCTGAGCATCAGCTCTGCCTGGTGCCGGAGCCAGTCGTCGGGAATCGATTCGAACAGGTCGGCGAGCGAGTCCTCGATACCCTTGAAATAGACGCCGAAAATGCGGTCGAAGCGGTCGAGATCGGACTCGTCTTTTACGAGCGTTGCTCGAGCCAGGAAATAAAAGTCGTTGACGTCATGACCGGCCACGCCACGCTTCATTGCCTCGAGCAGCGTCAAGAGCTCGGTGATCGACGTTTTCATACCGCCCTCGCGCAGCATGAAGAAAAACGGGATCAACATGGGCGTCTACTGCGGGCCGCCGGCCTTGCCGCGATCGAGAAATACGAGGCGCTCGAACAGGTGCACGTCCTGCTCGTTTTTTAGCAGTGCGCCGTACAGTGGCGGGATAGCCTTGCGGGAGTTCTCGGCACGCAGCGCCTCGGGCGGAATGTCCTCGGCAAGCAACAGCTTGATCCAGTCGAGCAACTCCGACGTCGACGGCTTCTTCTTCAGCCCCGGCACGTCCCGGACCTTGTAGAACGCATTCAGCGCTTCGCGCAGCAGTTCCTTTTTCAGTTTCGGGAAGTGCACGTCGATGATCGCCGCCATCGTCTGCTGGTCCGGGAACTTGATGTAGTGAAAGAAACAACGGCGCAGGAACGCGTCCGGCAGTTCCTTTTCGTTGTTGCTCGTAATGACAATGATCGGGCGCGTGCGCGCCTTGACCAGCTCGCGTGTCTCGTAGACATAGAACTCCATGCGATCGAGCTCCTGCAGCAGGTCATTCGGGAACTCGATGTCGGCCTTGTCGATCTCGTCGATCAGCAGGACCGGCTGTTCTTCCGATTCGAACGCTTCCCATATTTTGCCGCGGACGATGTAGTTGGAGATGTCGTGCACCCGATCCTCACCAAGCTGCGAGTCCCGGAGGCGCGCGACCGCGTCGTATTCGTAGAGGCCCTGCTGCGCCTTGGTCGTCGATTTGATGTGCCACTCGTACAGCGGTTTCCCAAGCGCGCGGGCAACTTCGATCGCCAGCTGCGTCTTGCCCGTTCCCGGTTCGCCCTTGACCAGAATCGGCCGCTCGAGCGTTACGGCCGCGTTGACCGCCATCGTCATGTCGTCGGTGGCGATGTAGCTGCTGGTTCCAGTGAATCGCGACGTATCCATACTCGTGTGTCCTGTCAGTCAGCAGACAGTGTACCGTCCGCGGGCTCCAGCTTCAGCGTGAATACCGCCTTGCCGGGCAGAAACGGGCTAGGTTCGCCGCGCACCCAATTGTCGTGGCCGGCGCGGTAAAAATCCGACATCGGATGGCCGCTTTGCCCGGTCGGCATGTGCATCAGGCCGTTTTCCTCGTCGCCCGGCGACACCGAGAATCGCTCAGAGGCGCCAAAGGCCGAGCCCTGGGCTTTCGGCAGGTTCGAGTCACCGCTCAGCCGGTCCGCTGGCATGTCGAGCCATTCGGACAACTGTGGTATCGCGCGGCTCAGCGGATGCCTGATGCGTGCCGTGTTGTACTCGCCCCAGGCGCGATCAGCGAGCGGTGTGTCATAACGCGATTTCAGCCACCACAAGTTGTCGGCGACGGCCGACCGCAGCAGGCCGTCCCAGCTGTCGAAGTTGGCCGGCAAGAGGTGCATCGGCCGCTCCGTGACGAGCTGCCACAGCGGCGCCTCGATCTGGTTGCTTTCGAGAAAATCCTTGGGCGTGTCGTACGCGTCCACGGCCGGGGCGATCAAGCCGGCAAACACCTTGGCCTTGACGTCCAGCCGGAAACCACGCACCAGCCGGTAGCCGACGGAGTCCGGCGCGGCCCGCGGGACCCATTCGTCGACGAGACGGCGGTACTCGGCCAGGCCCGCGTCGTCGGCCACCGCTTCATCATCGAGGACCTCGAGCAGCAGTTCGCGCCAGCGGCCCAGAAACACTGCGCGATCGTCGTACTGGATCGCCAGCATGTCGACGGGCGTGAACTGATTGCGTGCCAGCAGGCCGTCACGAATCTGCCGCGCGCGCGCCCCCAGGTCGTAGCCGCCGTCGCCAATGATTGCCAGCGCCTCGGCGTCCGCGACGCGCGCATTCGCGCTCCAGATGCGGCCACTGGCGGGATTGACGACGCGGGGATACTCGCTGGGCGAGCGCCAGCCGGTCCAGCCGTCGGCCGCGCTCCAGTCGGCAGGCACCATCGGGTCGTAGTCCGCCTTGACCGGAATCTGGCCGGCAATCGTCCAACCGATGTTGCCACCAGCGTCGCCAACGACAAAATTCTGCGGCGGCATGCCCATTGTGTTCGCGATGGCGAGCGCGTCATTGACCGACGTCGCGGTTTCCAGCGCCATGATCCGCAGGTTGACGGCTCGCGGCTTGTGCGCGAGCCAGCTGATCGCGATGTCGCCGTCCGGGTAGCTGACCGTGTCATCGACCGGGCCCCAGATCGTTTCGCGTACGCGAAATTCCACCGGCTCATCGCCTTTGACGTCGATCCGATGCTCGTAGTCGCGAAACGGCTTGTCGCCGTCTGCCGTCCGGTACGTGCCGTCGCTGTTACCGGGCCGCAGCAGCACCGCATCGGACCAGTCGCCGTAACTGTTCGTATACCCCCAGGCGATATATCGATTGCTACCCGCGACAACGAACGGCGTGCCCGGCAGGCTGACGCCGGTAACGTCGCGGGCTCGATCTCCGGTCTGCACAAGGCGCGCCTGGTAATAAATGTTGGGCACGGAGAGGCCGAGGTGCATGTCGTTCGACACCAGGGCGCGGCCGGTGGCCGTCAGCGTGCCGGCAACAGCCCAGTTATTACTGCCGTCGAATGGCGGGCCGCCGTGTTCACGAGCCAGGGGCGGGTCGATCACCCGGTCGCGCACCGAGTAAACATCGGCCGGCGGAAACGGCGCGACGTCGCGCGCGTCGCCCATGATCGGCGCGTCCCACGGTGTGCCCTGCGGGTACAGCCAGTCGTAAACGTCGGCCGGCAACACCCGGCGAGCGTAGCCGCGCCGCACGTCTTTCCGCGCACGCGAATCGTTGAGCTGCATGAACATCGCGTAGACGACCAGCACCGTGTCCTCGGCCGACCACGGCTGCGGATCCTCGCGCAGCAGCAGGTATTCGAAGGGTTTCGCGCCGAGACTGTCGAGGCCGGCGTTTACGCCGCTGGCGTAATGTTCGAGTACCCGGCGGTCGTCGTCACTCGCTGCATCGAGAACCGTGCGAGCGAGGTCGCGAAACCGATGCAGCCGGTAACGCTTGTCGGCCTCGACGGCTGTAGCGCCGAATAACGCCGACAACTCACCGGCCGCCTGCCGGCGAATCAGGTCCATCTGGAAAAACCGGTCCTGCGCGTGGGCATAGCCGGTCGCAAACGCAAGGTCGGTGCGCGTCGCCGCAGTAATGACGGGAACGCCCTCTGCGTCGCGCTCGATTGTCGCAGGCGCGGCGAGCCCGGATACCGTGACCGTGCCGTCGATGTCCGGCAGGCTGGCTCGAACGTATGCCCAGAGGATCAGCGCCAGGGCGGCCGCGAGAACGACGACGCTCGCAGCGATTCGAAGCAGCAATTTCAGCATGTCAGGCCCGTTCGGCGACCCGGATGATTTTCATTGCGTTGGTACCGCCTGAAACGCCGCTCAGGTCGCCTTTCGTGAAGATCACGCGATCGCCGACATCGACCAGCTTGTGGTCGAGCAACGTGTCGAAAACGTCCTGGTACAGCTCCGGCGACGTCGTCGCCTTGGCGTTGAACGATACCGGGAACACGCCGCGGTACATGTTGACGCGGCGTAATGTCGACAGGTTGCGAGTGAACGCGAAGATCGGGATATCCGAGCGTATACGCGACATCCAGAGTGTCGTTGATCCCGATTCCGTCAGCGCGATGATCGCTTTCACGTCGAGGTGGTTGGCCGTGTACATGACGGCCATCGCGATAGCCTCGTCCGTACGCTCGAAGTAGTCGCCGATCCGATGCCGCGTCGTGCCTTCCGGCAGCGGAAACTGTTCTGCGCCGGTACAGACCTCGGCCATCGCCGCAACGGATTTGACCGGGTACTTGCCGACCGCCGATTCACCGGACAGCATGACCGCGTCGGTGCCGTCCATGACCGCGTTCGACACGTCCGATACTTCCGCACGCGTCGGGATCGGGTTCTGGATCATCGACTCCATCATCTGTGTCGCAGTGATGACGACCTTGCTGCTCTTGCGAGTCTTGCGGATCAGCTTTTTCTGGATGCCGGTCAGCTGCGCATAACCCATCTCGACGCCGAGGTCGCCGCGGGCGACCATGACGACGTCGGCCGCGTCGATAATTGAATCGATATTCTCGACCGCCTCGGTGCGCTCGACCTTGGCAACAATGTGCCCTTTGCCACCCGCCTCTTCGAAAAGTCGACGTGCTTCGCGCACGTCGTCGCCTGAACGCACGAACGACACGGCCAGGAAATCGACCTCGAGCTCCGCTGCGAGGATGATGTTTTCGCGATCGACATCGGTCAGCGCCGGCGCGGACAGCCCACCACCCTTCTTGTTGATGCCTTTGTGGTCGGACAGGATCCCGCCATTGACGACGGTCGTGTGTATGCGCGTCCCTTCGATCGAATCGACTTTCAGCGTTATCATGCCGTCGTTGAGCAGCAGCACATCATCGGGCTTGACGTCCTTGTGCAGCGTCTCGAGCGCGACGCCGACACCCTTCTTGTTGCCTTCCTGCAGGCCGAGCGCACTGTCGAGGAAAAACTTCGCGCCGTCTTTCAATTCGACGCTGTGCTTCTTGAAGCGCTTGACGCGGATCTTTGGCCCCTGCAGGTCGCCCATCAGCCCGACCTCGCGCCCAGACTTTTTCGCCGCCCGCCGCAGTTCCTTGGCACGCTTGCGGTGATCATCCGCAGAGCCGTGCGAGAAATTGAGGCGCGCAACGTCGAGTCCGGCGTCGATCATTTTCTGCAGTATCTTCGGCTTGTCCGATGCCGGGCCGAGCGTCGCAACGATCTTGGTTCTTCTTTGCATGGCGGCGATTATTGCACAGGCACTGCGCTCGCGGTGACGACATATTCGCCCGCAGCCTTTCGGTTGTAACCATTGACCGCTATGCTGCGAGGCTCACTCCTCACAGTGCTACGAGATGATTGACCGCCGACGCTTCCTGCAGACCATCGCCGCGGCAGCCGTTACCCCGGCAACATCCTGTGCGGCGACGCGGCAAGGACTCGGACCCTTGACCGCGGACCCGAATGGGCTGCTCGACGTACCGGAAGGGTTCAGCGTCACGGTCGTGTCGCGAGTCGGCGATACGATGAGCGACGGCCTGCGGGTGCCTGCTGCACACGACGGCATGGCTGCGTTCGCCGGCCCCGACGGGCGCGTCATACTGGTGTGCAATCACGAGATTGTGTCCGGCTACCCCGAGCACAGCGCATTCGGCACCGGGTTCGCGGAACTCCCCGACACGATCAAGGAAAAAGTCTACGACCGGGGCGGTGACGTAACGCCGGGCGCCGGCGGCACGACGACGACGATCTACGACCCGCGGGATAAAACCACCGAGCGGCAGTTTCTGAGCCTCGCGGGCACAGAACTCAACTGTGCGGGCGGACCCACGCCGTGGGGCAGCTGGCTGTCCTGCGAAGAAACGTTCTCGAGCGCGGGCACGAGCTTTGAGCTCGGCCGCAAGCTGACGCGTAACGAACGCCACGGCTACGTCTTCGAGGTGCCGGCCGATGCGACCGGACTGGTTCCTGCCGAGCCACTGCGCGAGATGGGACGATTCGAGCACGAGGCGGCAGCCGTGCATGCGGCTTCCGGCATCGTCTACATGACCGAGGATCAGTATCACAGCCTGTTTTACCGCTTCATTCCGAACGTTCCCGGACAGCTGCGCGAAGGCGGCCGCCTGCAGGCACTGTCGATTGTCGGCCAGCCCTCGTTCCGAACCCACAACTGGGGCGCGAAGCCCGATATCACGCCGAACGACAGCCTGCCGGTCGCGTGGGTCGATCTCGACAACGTCGATCCGCTCGAGGACGACCTGCGCTCGCGTGGCGCCGCGCTGGGAGCCGCGATGTTTGCACGCGGTGAAGGCCTGGCCGCAGCCCATGGCGACTTTGTTTTCACCTGCACCATCGGCGGACGGACCAGGCTCGGACAGGTATTCAGCTATACACCGAGCCCTTTCGAAGGCCAGCCCGGCGAGACGAATGCGCCGGGGCGGCTGCGGCTGGTCGCGGAAGCGCGCGAGAACTCGCTGCTCCGTAACGCGGACAACCTGACGATGGCGCCGTGGGGCGATCTGATCGTTTGCGAAGACACGTTCAGCCACTGTGGCCTCGTCGGCATTCGTCCCGACGGCAGCGAGTACGCGCTCGCCGACAATCCCTACTCGAATTCCGAGCTCGCGGGCGTCTGTTTTTCACCGGATGGCCGCACGATGTTCGTCAACATCCAGTACCCGGGCACGACGGTTGCCATTACCGGTCCCTGGCCTGCGGCCTGATCTCGGCCGGTCGGCCGGCGTCCTCAGACCCGAGTGGGGGTCGCGGCTGAAGCCGCTCCTACACGCCGCTCCTACCGTTTAACCGACGCACGTTTTTCGAGGATCTCGACCGCCGGCAGCGTCTTGCCCTCGACGAACTCGAGGAACGCGCCGCCGCCGGTCGAAATATAAGAAATGCGGTCCGCTACGCCGTACTTGTCAATCGCGGCGAGCGTATCGCCTCCACCGGCAACCGAAAACGCGCGGCTCGCGGCGATGCCCTCGGCGAGCGCGCGCGTGCCGTCCCCGAACTGATCGAACTCGAAAACGCCGACCGGGCCGTTCCAGATGATCGTTCCGGACGTTTGCAGGATGTCATTGAAGCGCGCGGCGGTGCGCGGCCCGATATCGAGAATCATCTCGTCATCAGTAACTTCGTCAACGGCTTTCGTCGTTGCAGCGGCATCGGCCGAAAACTCGTTGGCGACAACGACGTCGTCGGGCACGGGAATGTCGGCCCGTCCCGCACCGCCCTTCGCGAGCTTTCTCGCCGTCTCGAGCATATCCGCCTCGTACAGCGACTTGCCGACGTTGTGGCCGTCCGCCGCAATGAACGTATTGGCGATACCGCCGCCGACGATCAGCGTATCGACGATGCCGGCCAGCGCATCCAGCACCGTCAGCTTAGTCGAAACTTTAGAGCCACCGACGATTGCGACGAGCGGACGATGCGGATTCTTCAGTGCCTTGCCGAGTGCGTCCAGCTCCGCGGCCAGCAGCGGACCGGCACAAGCGACGGCCGCATGTTCGGCAACGCCGTAGGTGCTCGCCTGTGCACGATGCGCGGTGCCAAATGCGTCCATGACGAAAACATCGCAAAGCGCCGCCATCTTTTTCGACAACGTTGCATCGGACTTTTTTTCGCCATCGAGGAAACGCACATTCTCGAGCAGCACGACGTCACCAGGCCCGACGTCGACGCCGTCGATCCAGTCTTTGACCAGCGGTACGTCACGCCCGAGCAGCGTGCCGAGGTGCCGGGCGACCGGCGCGAGCGAGAACTGCTCGTCCGGCTGCCCTTCCGTCGGCCGGCCCAGGTGCGACATCAGCATGACGGCGGCACGCGCCTCGACTGCCGCCTGAATCGTCGGCAGCGCGGCGCGGATACGTGCGTCTGACGTCACGTTGCCGTCCGCAACGGGAACATTCAGGTCCTCGCGAATCAGCACCCGCTTGTTCGCGAGCTCGACCTCCGACATCCGCAGGATTGCCACCGCGCGTCTCCGGGCCTTACTTCGCGTTCATCAGTGCGACGGTCGTGTCGAGCATCCGGTTCGAGAAGCCCCATTCATTGTCGTACCAGGCAATGACCTTGACGAGCGTGCCGTCGATGACCTTCGTCAGCGTCGAATCGTAGGTCGACGACACCGGGTTGTGATTGAAGTCGACTGACACGAGCGGCTCGTCGTTGTAGGCGAGCACGCCCTTGAGTGCGCCCTCCGCGGCGTCGCGGACGACCTTGTTGATCTCGTCGATCGACGTCTCGCGATTTGCGACGAACGTCAGATCCACCGCGGAGACGTTGATCGTCGGCACACGCATCGAGAAGCCGTCTAGCTTGCCGTTCAGCTCCGGCAGCACGAGGCCGACGGCCTTGGCGGCACCCGTGCTCGTCGGAATCTGAGACATCGTCGCCGAACGCGCTCGACGCAGGTCCTTGTGGAACACGTCGGTCAGCACCTGGTCGTTCGTGTAGGCGTGGATTGTCGTCATGATGCCGTGCTTGACGCCAATCGCCTCATGCAGCGGCTTGACCAGCGGCGCAAGGCAGTTCGTCGTGCACGAAGCGTTCGAGATCACTTCGTCGTCAGCGGTCAGCGTATCGTGATTGACACCGTAGACGATGGTCTTCTTGATGCCCTCACCACCGGGCGCCGAGAGCACGACTTTTTTCGCGCCACCCGCGATGTGCTTGCCCGCTGTTTCCAGCGTACGAAACAGGCCGGTGCATTCGAACACGACGTCGACGCCGAGGTCGCCCCACGGCAGTTTCGCCGGATCACGCTCAGCGAAAACGCGCACCCGGTCGCCGTTGACGATAATGTCGCCGCCGTCGACGGTCACGGTTCCCGGGAATGGGCCATGCGCCGTGTCGTACCGCGTCAGATGTGCGTTGGATTCCGGATCGCCCAGGTCGTTCAGCGCGACGACGTCGAACTCTTTCGTGCGACCTGATTCGTGAATTGCCCGCAACACGTTGCGGCCGATACGGCCGTAGCCATTGATACCTACTTTTATTGCCATCTTTATCTCCTGGAAATGCTGCGTCGGCCGGCCTGAACCCGCCAACATCGAATGTGGTTACAGCGCGTCCCTCACTGTTGCAGCGACGTTGTCAGCCGTGAATCCGAAGTGTTCGAAAAGCTCGCTGGCGGGCGCCGACTCGCCGAAGCGGTCGAGGCCGACAACGCGGCCGTTCTCGCCGACATAGCGCCACCAGTTTTCGGTCACGCCGGCTTCGACAGCCACGCGCGCCGTGACGCGGCGCGGCAACACGCTGGAGCGATAACGCTCGTCCTGCGCATCGAACACGTTCGTGCACGGCATCGACACGACGCGCACGCCGATACCGTCGTCGCCGAGCTGCTCGGCCGCTGCCATCGCGATGCCGACTTCCGAGCCGGTCGCGATGATGATGGCGTCCGGCTCGCCGTCGGCGTCCTTCAGCACGTAGCCGCCGCGAGCGATGCCGGCAATTTGCTCGTCGGTCCGCTGCTGGAACGGGACGCCCTGCCGCGTCAGTACCAGGCTGGTCGGTCCATTACGACGCTCGATGGCGTGCCGCCAGGCCACTGCCGTTTCGACCGTATCGCAGGGCCGCCAGACATGCATGTTCGGCATGATGCGCAGAGACGCGATGTGTTCGACCGGCTGGTGCGTCGGGCCGTCTTCGCCCAGCCCGATCGAGTCGTGGGTGTAGACGAGAATGTTCTGCACTTTCATCAGCGCGGCCATGCGCAGGGCATTGCGCGCATAATCCGAAAACGTCAGGAAGGTGCCCGAGTACGGCATTACGCCGCCGTGCAGCGCCATACCGTTGCAGAGCGCCGTCATGCCGAATTCGCGCACGCCGAAATAAATGTAGTTGCCGGATGCGTCGTCTCCGGTGATGACGGTCGAGCCGCTGTGTTTCGTCAGGTTCGATCCTGTCAGGTCGGCCGATCCGCCAGCGAGTTCGGGCAGTACCGGCGCAAAGGCATTCAGCGCGACCAGCGACGCCTTGCGCGTTGCCATGCTCTCCGCCGCGTCGTTGATCGCGTGTATCGACTTGTCGGCGTGGGCGCGCCAGCCCTCCGGCAGCTTGCCGGCGGTGCGCCGCGCAAATTCGGCGGCAAGTTCGGGAAATTTCGCGGCGTAGGCGGCAAACGTGCGGTTCCAGGCTTCCTCGTCGGCGATTCCGCGCGCGCGCGCATCCCAGGCACTCTTGATATCCGCCGGCACTTCGAACGGCGCCGCCGTCCAGCCGAGCTTTTTACGCGCCGCCACGATCTCGTCGTCGCCCAGCGGGGCGCCGTGCGTCGACGCCGTGCCCTGCTTGTTCGGCGCACCGAAACCGATGATCGTTTTGCAGCAGATCAGCGTGGGTCGCGCAGTGTCGTTTATCGCATCGTCAATTGCCGCGGCGATCGCCTGGCTGTCGTGCCCATCGACATCGGCAATGACATGCCAGCCGTACGCCTCGAAGCGCTTGACGGTGTCGTCGGTAAACCAGCCTGCGACTTCGCCGTCGATCGAGATGTTGTTGTCATCGTAAAACGCGATCAGCTTGCCCAGCTTCAGCGTCCCAGCCAGCGAGCAGGCTTCGTGCGAAATACCCTCCATCAGGCAGCCATCGCCGAGGAACACCCAGGTCTTGTGGTCAACGATCGCAAATTCGTCACGATTGAACTGCGCGGCCAGCATTTTCTCGGCAAGCGCCATGCCGACCGCATTGGTGATGCCCTGTCCCAGCGGCCCCGTCGTCGTCTCGACGCCAAGACCGGGCTCATACTCGGGGTGGCCCGCCGTGCGATACCCCATCTGGCGGAAATTGCGGATCTCGTCGACAGACAGATCGTAGCCACTCAAGTGCAGCAGGCTGTAAAGCAGCATCGATCCATGGCCGTTCGACAGCACGAAGCGGTCGCGATTGACCCATTCAGGGTTGGCCGGGTTGTGGCGGTGATAATCGTTCCACAGCACCTCGGCGATGTCCGCCATCCCCATCGGCGCGCCCGGGTGTCCGGAGTTCGCGGCTTGCACCGCATCCATGCTGAGCGCGCGTATCGCGTTCGCGAGTTGCTGCCTGGCAGGCTGGCCAGCGTTCGTAGCTTGTTGTGACATCAGGTTTTTTTCAGGTCCGGGCCTTCATTGGCCACTGTTATGGTGAATTGCGCGATGGAGAATCACGATAGGCTTGCGCGAGCGCCGCATTTTCGTCGCTTTTGTGCGCGGTCGCAAGCCGGTATCCGTCCTGGCGGCTTCGGCGCGTCTGCACCGCGACTGCGCAATCGTAAGCAATTGCATCATCGGCGCCCGGGATAGTGCCGTCGGCGATCATTCGGGTACAATGGCGGATTAATCCAGTCACAAGACCCCCTTTTCCATGAGTGATGCCTTTCTGTTTACCTCGGAGTCTGTTTCCGAGGGCCATCCCGACAAGATTGCGGACCAGATTTCCGACGCGATCCTCGATGCCATTCTCAAAGAAGACACGAACGCACGCGTTGCCTGCGAAACGCTCGTCAAGACCGGCATGGCGCTCGTCGCCGGCGAGATCACGACGACCGCGTGGGTCGACCTCGAGGAAATCGTGCGCTCGACGATCGTCGATATCGGCTACAGCGACTCGGACATGGGTTTCGACGGCCATTCGTGTGCCGTGCTGAACGCCATCGGCAAGCAGTCGCCCGATATCGCGCAGGGCGTCGACCGGGACTCGGACGAGGAACAGGGCGCCGGCGACCAGGGCCTGATGTTCGGCTACGCCACGAATGAAACCGACGTGCTGATGCCGGCACCGATCACGTTCTCGCACCGTCTCGTCAAGCGCCAGGCCGACGTGCGCAAGAACGGCACGCTGCCGTGGCTGCGGCCGGACGCGAAGAGCCAGGTCACGTTCGTTTACGAAGACAACAAGCCGGTTCGCATCGACGCGGTCGTGCTGTCGACGCAGCATCACGGCGACGTGAAGCTCGCCGACCTGCGCGAAGGCGTCATGGAAGAGATCATCAAGCCGGTCTTGCCGGCGGAGTGGATCAGCAAGGACACGAAGTACCACATCAACCCGACCGGCCGCTTCGAGATCGGCGGGCCGATGGGCGACTGCGGCCTGACGGGCCGCAAGATCATCGTCGACACGTACGGCGGTTCGGCGCGGCACGGCGGCGGCGCCTTCTCGGGCAAGGACCCGTCGAAAGTCGATCGCTCGGCGGCGTACGCGTGCCGTTACGTGGCGAAGAATATCGTTGCGGCGGGCCTCGCCGATCGTTGCGAGATCCAGGTGTCCTACGCGATCGGCGTAGCCGAACCGACGTCCATCAGCGTTCGTACCTTCGGCACCGGCAAGGTCTCCGACGCGAAGCTGACCGTGCTGATCCGTGACAATTTCGACCTGCGGCCTTACGGCATCCTGAAGATGCTGGACCTGTTGCGGCCGATATACCGCCCGACGGCGGCTTACGGCCACTTCGGCCGTGACGACATCGAACTGTCGTGGGAAAAGACCGACAAGGCTGACGCGCTTCGCGGCGCGGCGGCGGCTTAATAGATTCAAAAAAATCAAAGTTCAGGAGACTGTCTTATGAGCAGCGAACCCGTTGCCCTGCAAAGCCGTGACTACAAGGTTGCGGACATCGCCCTCGCGGACTGGGGCCGCAAGGAAATCGCGATCGCCGAGACCGAAATGCCGGGCCTGATGGCGCTGCGCGAGGACTATGGCGCGAAAAAACCGCTTGCGGGCGCACGGATCGCGGGTTGCCTGCACATGACGATCCAGACCGCGGTGCTGATCGAGACGCTCGTCGAGCTCGGCGCGGAAGTACGCTGGTCGTCGTGCAATATTTTCTCGACGCAGGACCACGCCGCCGCGGCGATGGCCGCGGCAGGGATCCCGGTCTTCGCGTGGAAAGGCGAAACCGAGGAGGAGTACTGGTGGTGCGTCGAACAGACGATCAACGGACCGGACGGCTGGACGCCGAACATGCTGCTCGACGACGGCGGTGACCTGACGATCGTCATGCACGACAAGTACCAGGACATCATGCAGGACGTGCGCGGCGTATCCGAGGAAACGACGACCGGCGTCAAGCGCCTGTACGAGATGATGAAGGACGGCACTCTCGCGTGCCCGGCATTCAACGTCAACGACTCGGTGACGAAGTCGAAGTTCGACAACCTGTACGGCTGCCGCGAATCGCTGGTCGACTCGATCAAGCGCGCAACGGACGTCATGGTTGCCGGCAAGGTTGCCGTTGTCTGCGGCTACGGTGACGTCGGCAAGGGCTCGGCGCAGTCGCTGCGCGCGCTCGGCGCGACGGTCTGGATTACCGAGATCGATCCGATCTGCGCGCTACAGGCAGCGATGGAAGGCTACCGCGTCGTGCGCTTTGACGATGTCTGCGACAAGGTCGACATCGTGGTCACTGCAACGGGCAACTACCACATCGTCACGGGTCCGCAGATGGAGCGCATGAAGGACCAGGCGATCCTCTGCAACATCGGCCA
>JBFIQH010000049.1:0-15951 GCA_041609735.1 Woeseiaceae bacterium
GCCGCGTTTATTCGTGCGATCGAGATCCAGGGCAATGTCGTGCGTCGCGAAGTACCTCTGTTGCTGCTGATTACGACGATTATCACGGTGATGGCGCTCGACAGCGTGCTCGAACAGCGGCCGGCCCGGATCAGCTTGTCCGAATCGGTCATCCTTTTGTTGCTGTTCGGGCTGTTTATTTACATCGCGGTTCAGGACCTGATGCTGTCGAAGAACAATGACCCGTTGCTGCAGAACATGCGCGAAGTTCCGGTCCTGGTTACGGCACCGGAGGCCCGCTTCGACTGGTTGCTGATCCTGCTCGGCTTTCTGCTGCTGTTCGCCGGTGGCGAGCTGACAGTGCGTTTCAGCGTAGCATTCGCGGAGCTTCTCGGCCTGTCGACGGCCATCGTCGGCCTGTTCGTCGTCGCGATCGGCACCAGCATGCCCGAACTGGTCACATCGATTATTGCCGCAATTCGCAATGAGTCGGATCTTGCGCTGGGCAACATCATCGGCTCAAATATCTTCAATTCGCTGATTGTGCTGCCGGCCAGCGGCGTGGCCGCATCGATCGTCGTCCCGCATGGCGGTATCAGTGACTTGCTGGTGTCGCTCGCGCTGACGGCACTGCTGATTCCAATTTTCATCATCGGCAAGGCGAAACTCGGCCGCACGTCAGGCATCATGCTGCTGGCCATCTATATTTCTTACGCGATTTATCGTATTAACGGAACCTGACAGGTACAGACCGCCGCCCATGCCCAACGACTTTTCCAAGTTCTGGAACTACGAGCTCGTCAATCTTCCAAATGGCGACCCCCTCAGTGTCGGCCAGCTGATACTGATTTTTGTCCTGCTGATCGGCGGGTATTTCGTGGGCCGCGTGCTCGCCTTCCTCGTCAACAAGAAGCTTTCCGGAAAGATTCTGCGAGCCGATTCTGCCCAGGTACTGAGCCGCATCGTCTTTTGGCTGGTCCTGATCGTCGTCGCGATTACCGCGCTTGGCCTGCTCAGTATTCCGCTGACGGCATTCGCATTCATTTCCGGTGCCGTTGCAATTGGCGTCGGATTTGGCGCGCAGAATATTATCAATAATTTCATCAGCGGCTGGATACTGATGACGGAGCGTCCGATTCGCATCGATGATTTTATCGAGATCGAGGGTATGCACGGCGTCGTCGAGGGCATCGGCAATCGATCCACCCGAATCCGCCGCACCGACGGCGTGCACCTGCTGGTGCCGAACAGCAAGCTGCTCGAGACGACGGTGATCAATTGGACACTCATTGATAATGCGATCCGCAGCACGGTGCGCGTCGGTGTCGCTTACGGCTCGCCGGTCGCAAAGGTCCGTGACCTCATACTGCAGGCCGTAACGGAGCAGCCCGAGGTGAAGCCGGACCCCAACGCCAGCGTGATTTTCGAGGATTTCGGTGACAACGCACTGATATTCGATGCGTACTTCTGGCGCGATGCCAAGAGTGAGCGCGACATGCGCAATGTGCGCAGCACCATTCGCTTCAGAATCGCCGAGCTGTTCGACCAGCACGGGATCGTCGTGGCCTTCCCGCAGCGCGATATCCACCTCGATGCGCCGAAGTCGATTCCGATTCGCCTGGTATCCGACGGGGACAATGACGAATGAATAACCCCGATCCGAAGCGCGGCATCCTGCATTCTTTTGTGCTGAACCGAAAAGGTGGAGCCGCACCAATTTCTGCCGACCAGGTGTCAGACTGGAGTCCAGAGCAAGGTGTCTTATGGATCCATGTCGACCTTGCGAATCCTGCGACTCGTCCGTGGCTGACTGCGGAAAGCAGCATCAACGACGTCATTATGAGCGCGTTGACCCAGGACGAAACACGGCCGCGTGCGATTCTCGGCGATGGCGGCATCCTCGTCGTGTTACGCGGCGTGAATACGAACCCCGAAAACGACCCTGAAGACATGGTCGCTATTCGCATTTGGCTCGAGAAGGACCGGATCATCAGCTCGCGCCGACGCCGACTGCTATCTGTTCAGGACACGGTAAATGACCTGGCCCAGGATAAGGGACCGCGGTCGACCGGCGAAGCACTGGTCGTGCTAATCGGTAAACTCGCCGATCGCATCGGCGATTTCGTCAATACTATCGAGGACCGGGTTGCACAAATCGAAGACGACGAAGAATCGCTGTCAATCGAAGAGCGCCGTCGGGAATTGTCGCAGGTGCGGCGCCAGATCGCATCGGTGCGGCGCTTCCTGAGCCCGCAGCGCGACGCACTCGATCGCCTGTACCGCCAGCCCGGTGAATGGTTCTCCGACAACGAGGTGCAGCGGCTCCGTGAGGAAGCCGACCGGATTACTCGCCACCTGGAAGACCTCGACCTCGCCCGCGAGCGCGCTATCGTGCTGGCGGAAGAATTTCTGGCCGTCATTGCCCAGGAACAGAACAATCGCATGTATGTCCTATCTGTCGTCGCCGCGGTATTCCTGCCGCTGACCTTCGTCACCGGTTTGCTGGGCATGAATGTGGGCGGCCTGCCCGGACTCGAAAGCCCGCGCGGATTCATCGGAGCCGTGATTATCATGGGCCTGTCGAGCGCGGCGATGATTGCCGTTTTTCGCTGGAAGCGCTGGTTCTAGCGTTCGACGCGCGCCTGCTCGTCCGCTGCGGCCGCGCTTGTGCTCGCCGCGACCAGCGCCGTAATCACTGAACCTGCGGACGCCGTGATTGTCTCCGGATCGGTCGGAAATCGCAGCCGACCGTTCGGCTCGGTAATAAACAGCGGAATCCTGTTCGGGTGTGCCTCGAGATAGTCGTCGACGGTGAATTCTTCGGTGATCTCCGTGCTCTTGATTTCGACGTCTTTGCTGATGATCTGCGCCAATTCCGAAATCGAGTGAGCGCCGCCGTACAGCACGCGGCCGCCGCGCTCGCCGCTGATCTGGTGCTTCTCGTGTGCTTTTTCCTCTTTTTGCGGCATCGTGTAGGTGCCTTCGCGGCCAAACTCGTAGCGATACTTTACGCAGGCCAGCTCATTGAGGCCGGGACGATGCGACAGCGCCAGCAAATGCCCGAGACCCATAAGGTCCAGGTGTCGCTCAGCGTAGTCGGAAACCGGGCTGCCGTAGAAGACGGGCAAACCTTTCATGCGCGCCGTTCGAATGCCGTCCCATCCCATGGACGCGACCAATACGTGCCGGCCTGCCTTGTGCAGCGCTTCGGCATACAGGATTGCCACGGGATTGGCGCCGACGATGAGAACGCCGTTCGGCTCCGGATCGGCGACTCCCAACCAGCGTGCAATGACGCGGCCGGTCAGGCTTTGTATGATCACGGTGCCGAGGATGACGATGAAGACCAGCGGCACGAGTTTGTCAGCGCCCGGATAACCGGAATTTTCCAGCCGCAGCGCAAACAGCGCCGACACGGCGGCGGCGACGATTCCGCGGGGAAACACCCAGCCCAGAAACAGCCGCTCACGAAAGGTCAGGTTGCTGCCGATCGAGCAAACGAATGAGCGCAACGGGCCAGCGACGAACTGCAGCGCCAGCAGCACCGCGACGACACCAAACCCGAGCGCCGTGATTCCGTCAAACTCGATGCGCGCCGCAAGCACGATAAAGAGCGCCGCTACCAGTACCAAGGTCAGACTTTCCTTGAAATCGAGTATGTCCTCGAGATCCATGTCGCGCATGTTCGCCTGCCAGACACCCATAACGGTGACGGCTAGCAATCCCGATTCGGACGCGACGGCTTCCGACAGCGCAAATACCATCAGCACGAGCGCCAGCGCGCCGTAGTCGCGCAGGTAATCCGGCAGCCAGTGACGCCGCAGAGCAACGCCGAACGAGTGGCCGGCGGCGATGCCAAGCCCCGTACCTGTCAGGATGATGATGCCGAACAGCTTGAAGACGTGGTCGATACCCTCGGCCGTCTGCGAAACGATGATGAAGTCGAACACGAGTACCGCGAGAATCGCACCGATCGGATCGACGAGAATGCTTTCCCACTTGAAGATACTCGCCAGCGATTTTTTCGGGCGGATGGCGCGCATTAATGGCGCTATGACTGTGGGCCCGCTGACGGTAACAATAGCGCCGAACAGCGCCGCGAGCTTCGTCTCCCAATCGAGAATCAGGATCGCGGCCAGCGTCGCGGAGACCCACGTAATCAGCACACCGATCGTAACAAGGTTACGCACGACTGCGCCGTGGCCGCGAATCTCCGATAGTTTCAGCGTCATGCTGCCTTCATACAGAATGACTGCTACCGCCATCGGAACCAGGACCTCGAGCAGGTCGCCGAAGAGTTCGTCCGGATTCAGCCAGCCCAGTCCCGGCCCAACAAGGATACCTGTCAGCAGCAGAAAAAGAATCGACGGCAGCTTTACGCGCCACGACAGCCATTGGCAGAGAAAACCGACAAACAGGATGCCGCCCATGATGATTAGCTGACTACCGTGCACGTGTCCGTATCCTGAGTAATCGGTTGAAAAAACCGCAAGGCCGATGCGTCGCTGCGGGCAGCTGAATCATAACAATACCGGCAATCGTTCGCGCCACTAAAAAGGCAGTCCCGCTTTCGGCGGGACTGCCCGTACATGATGATGTTTTGCGCGCGGGACCGTGGTTTTGCCGGACCCGGCGTCAGGCTCTGCCTATGACTGGAACCGGGCTTCGGCGGCGCGTTTGGCGATCGCGAGACGCTGCCAGGCGTCTTTCATCCCTGCCTGCAGCTCGTCGAAGGCGTCGCTACTGTCCTCTTTGAGTTCGTCAAATTTCTGTTTCAGGCCCTGGCGCTTTTCATCGAGAGCCTCGAGGTACTCGTTGTACTTGAGCTTTTGATCCGCGCTCGCTTCTTTCGCCCGGGCTTTCAGCTTCTCCAGCTCGGCGTCGAGCTCCTGCATCTGTGCTTCGAGTTTTTGTTTCTGTGCATCTTGCTTTTCCATAGATTCGCTCCTTGCAATTAATTTGAATTCGTCCGGATGGTTATAAACGTTTGCGTTTACGCGACCTTTTCGCTGATGTTCAGATTCTGTGCTGCAAAGTCCCAGTTCACGAGATTGTCGAGGAACGAGTCAATGTACCGTGCCCGCTCGTTCTGATAGTCGAGGTAATAGGCATGTTCCCAGACGTCCAGCACCAATAGCGGAATCAGCTGTGTGCCGACCGGTGAATCGGCATTCGATGTGTTCAAGATTTTGGGTTTGCCACGTTCGAGCACGAGCCATGTCCAGCCGCTGCCGAAGAGAGAAGACGCTGCTTTTTTGAACTCGGTTTTGAAGACATCGGTATTTTTGAATGCGCCGTCGAGCAGCTGCTTCAAAGCTCCGTCGGGTGTACCGCCACCGTTGGGCGACATGCTCTTCCACAGGAAATCGTGATTCCACGCCTGGGCAGCGTTGTTGAGCACGTCAATGTCGGCTTTATTGCGCGCGGTAATGATGACCTGTTCGAGCGGCAGCCCGTCGTATGAGCTGCCTTCGATCTGCTTGTTCAGCTTGTCGATGTATCCACGATGATGCTTGTCGTAATGATAGGAAAGAGTTTCCGCCGACACGTGCGGATCGAGCGCATCCATGTCGTACGGTAAATTGGGTAGTACATGTGTCATGTCGATCTCCTTGAATGACGATAATAAAGAGCGCTTTTGCAAAACTGTTCGAATGATATCACAACATTTGCGTTATCGCAACTATTGCGATACATCTTGAAACACATCGCGCGCATACCGAGGGAATAATTCGGGCCGCCTGATCGTCCTCATGGCGCAAGTACGCCAAATGGAGGATTGATCATGACTTGTCAAACACTGAAAACACTCGCCCGCGCCATCGCGGGTATCACTGCCGTCATGCTGGTAACGATCCCGGCATCCGCCGTCGCTGCAGAAGCCGGTGCACGCGCCGAAGCAAGGACGTCTGCCGATGCCAGCTACTCCGGCAACAGCGGTTCGGCCAAAGCGCGCGCATCGTTCGAGGCGTCTGCGGAAGCAAACGCCAGCAGCGGATCGGGCTCGGCAGAGCCGACCGAAAACCCGGAACCGGACACGTCGGACGAGCCGCGGCCATATCGCGGTGAGCGCGACGGCGACGGTGTGCCAGCGTCTGAAAGCGAGTCCAATGACTCAGGCTCAGCCGACGACACGACGTCGGATGACGATGCCGAGGAACGCGACGGTGCTCGTGGCCGTGGCGATCTGACCGGCCAAACGTCGTTGATGTCGGGAATCGGCGAAAGCACGCTGGAAACGGCCGCTGCGGCCGGTACAACCGTCGATGCCACGCTTGATGCGGCGGTCGGCACGACAGCAGATTCGATCGATGACGCCGGCAGCGAAGCCGGTAATCGCATCGACGATGCTGTGCAGTCCGTCGAAGGCGTCGCGTCTGACCTGTCTGACGAGGCAAATGCGGCGGCCGTCGCCACGATGTCGGCAGCCACCGAGCTGCAGGCAGAAGCAGAAGCCGAGGTCGCAACGACGGCCGACGCTGCAGCGGCGATGGCAGCTGAAGGGCAGGCGCAAGCTGAACACCAGGTCGAGTCGATCGCCGACACGGCGCTGACAACGGCTGATGGCCTGCAGAACGAGGCCAACTCGCAGCTGAATGCGACCGCCAGTGCCGCGCAGGCGACTGCCGGTCGAGTGCAGGGCGAGGCTGAAGCCAATGGTGAGGCCACGTCCAGCGCTGTAGCGAGGGCCGGCGGCGACGCAGAAGGCGAAGCAGGTACCGTGTCCGACTCGGTCACGGGCAACGTGTCCGAAAGCGTTGAGTCGACCGTGGAAGCTGCCGTCTCCGGCGAGGTCGCCGGTTCGATCAGCGCGTCCGTCGCCGAAGACGTACGCGACTCGATCGAGGCTGACATCGTCACCGACCTGACGCGCTCGCTCCCGCTGCCGGGACTCGAGTAAGCATCAACCCGTTCGCCGGCGGGGCTTCCCCGCCGGCGTTCTTCAAGGAGGAACGCTATGAAACTTCAAATCATTATTGGCAAACTGGCCCTGCTCATGATGCTTGCGATAGCCGTCGACGTGCAGGCCGACGAACAAAAGGCAAGCTTCGACGCCGAGTTTGGCGCCGGTTTCAGCCACGACTCGAACGTCGGCATAGCCGACATCGACAGCAACAGCGGCTCGTCGGACATGGTGCGTACGCTGGAAGCCAGGATCTCGTCGAAAATCCCACTGACGAAAGCGCTGAACCTGCGCCTCGGCTATGACTACTCCGACACGGCCTACAGCGAGCTCAGCGACTTCGACCTGGGGTTGCATCACGGCGTCGTGGAGCTCGGGCTCGATGCGGCAGGCATCAATACCGCGCTTACGGTCGATCGTTATGTCGCCTACCTCGACGGGGACGGGTACCTGGGTATTACCCAGGTAACGCCCAACGTCTCGAAGCTGTTCGGCAACTCCCTGTACCTGCGTATCGCTTATACGGATGCCAGCAAGGAGTATGACACGCTGTCGAATCGCGATGCGGATAACGAATCCATGCGCATTGACGCCTATTGGTTGATCGACGGCATGGATCGTTACATCGCAGTCGGCCTCCAGGCGGGTGAGGAAAATGCGCGCGATGACGAGCTGGACTACGACTCTCTCACATCGATGCTGACGTTCGGTCAGACGCTGTCTGCCCTGTCGCTGCCGCTCGAGTTCAAAGCGCAGCTCAAGCTGGAAAATCGCGACTATCGCAACGTGACGGAGTCGATACAGGCACTGCGGCGCGACGATCGGCTGCGTGCTTCACTGATTGCAACGATCCCGTTGTCCGACCACTTCGAGCTTGAAGGCACGATTGAGCGCTCGAACACCGAATCGAACCTCGACACAGCCGATGTCGACAAGATGGTGTACGGCCTGAGTCTTTCCGCGTCGTTCTAGCAGCTCGTCAAGAAGCGGCGTTTGCGGCAGGTCGCTAGCGACCGGAGACAACCACGGGCGGTTGTGTGATGAGACCGTGTCCATAGACAGGGTCGAATCCCTTCCGCCCGAGGTCTTTTGCGCTGGCGATCAGCCAGGAACTCAAGGCATCAGGATGCACGCCACTGTCGCGCAGGGTTTTCGCGACAACGACCGCAACGTGCGGAGCTGCCATCGACGTGCCGGATGCGATCGTGAAGCTTCCGGTCGTGCTATCTGCAACCTTTACATTGACGCCGACAGCCGCGTAATCCACATGTTCGCCGCGATTCGCATTGCGAAAAATACGGTGCTCTCTATCGACCGCGGTAACCCCGATAACGCGCTCATAGGCTCCCGGATACAGCGGCTCTCCCGCTGGGCCGTTATTGCCGACGGCGGCGACAATAGGTTTTCCGCGTTCAGACGTCGCGACGACCGCGGCCCCAAGAAGCTCGTTGGACGGGCCCGAAAGACTCATGTTGATGACGTCGACATCTTCGGCCACCAGCCAGTCGAGCGCCGCAACGAGCCCTTCGGTGCTCGCGCCCGGCGCGTGTCCCGGAACCTGGAAAAAAACCGACGCGGCGTAAATATCGACCGATTCCGCGGCACTTCGTGCAACGAGCGACGCAACGGCCGTACCGTGCGTCAAAGGGCGTGCGTGTTCGCTGCTGACAAAATCTTTGTCGACGATTCGCACCGACTGCAGTGCCGGGTGCGTCGACAGCACCGCGGAATCGATGACGCCAATCCTGAGCGACCGTTGCCCGTCTCTGCCGGGTTCCGGCGGCCGCGTCGCGCTCGCCGCCCCGCCGTCCTGGCGCTCGGCGGCATCGCTGGCCTGGTCGAGGCGGTAAAGATGGTTATAGTCGATCGCGCCGTCGGGGAAGCTCGATCGCAATTCGCTGAGCGCTTGCGGCAATGCGACGCCGTCGGGCCGTCGCAATGTCACCAGCGTCTTGCCGAGTGCTCCCATCCTGCGCTCCGAAATGATCCGCGCGCCGGAACGATGCAACGCGTCCCGCTGGTCGTCGTCGAGCAGCGCAACGACGATATCCGCTTCGATCAGCGAGCCGTCGGGCGCCGTCGCGGTGACGAAAGAGCGCGTTGCGCTATTGATGGCAGCGATCGCGTCGCCTGTCGCGGAATGGACGACGCCGGATGCGCCATCGACAATCGGCTCGATCGTGCCCTCGAGCGTTTCCCGGGTCTTCTCCGCGTCCTCAGCCGCCTTTTCCGCAGCGCGTTCGGCACGCGTCCTGACGCTGCGGTCGATGTCGATCGGCAAGTCCCGCAGGCCGCCCGGCACCTGCGGCAGGCCGAGTTGCGCCTTTGCCGTGTCGGCGGGCGCCGCGAGCCCGAGCACCGCAGCCGCGGCGATTATGTAAACTGGATGCATTCTCGTCTTCGTCACGTCAAACTCCTTATCTATGGTAATCCCATAGGTATTCGACGTTTCGGGTGTCGCGTTTATTCCTGCGGGAATAAAACCACGGGCCCAACCGTAAACCAAGCAGATGGATCGCAAATTGGACAAACGACAACAGGAATTGCTCGACATTTTGCCCAATATACGGCGCTTTGCGCTGAGCCTCGCCGGCAACGTCGCTGACGCGGATGACCTGCTGCAGTCGACGGTGGAACGACTGCTGACGCGCGGATTGCCGGACGATGCGGATGTCCTGCCATGGAGCCTGAAGGTGTGTCGCAACCTGTGGATCGACGAGGTGCGCTCACGCAAGGTCAGGCGGGAAGCGAGCGAGGAACCGGCCGTCGTGGGCGAGCAAAGTTATTGCGGCGAGCAGCAGGTACTGGGCGAGCTGACGCTGGAGGAAGTACAGGGCGTGCTGGCCGGCATGCCGGACGAGCAGTGTGCGGTCCTCGAACTGGTTGCGGTGGAAGGCTACTCGTACAAGGAAGCCGCGAGTGTGCTGGAGATTCCGATCGGCACGGTCATGAGCCGGCTGGCACGGGCGCGAACCGCGTTGATCGAGCGGAGCAAATTGCTCGATGCCCCGGTGCACTGATGGAGAACGATAAAATGGAACAGACGGAACTCGATGACGACACGCTGCTTTCGGCGTATCTCGACGGCGAACTCACCGACGACGAGGCGGACGGGATCACGGAACGGCTGGCCCGCGAACCGGCGTTGATGCGCCGGCTCGAGGCGATGCAGAGCGTCGATACCGCGACGCGCCAGGCGTTCGAAAAGCTCGACGAGCAGCCGATGCCGGCAGCCGTGCTCGATATGCTCGGCGCGAGCGCGTCAAAAACCTCGGCAACCGTCGTGCCCTTCCCGCAACGCATCGTACGCAATTTCGCACAACTGCCGGTCGCGCTCGCGGCGAGCGTTGCGCTCGTCGCCGGGTTTCTCGTCAGCAATGTGCTGCGTGAAGCGCCCACAGACCCTTACGGCATCACGCCGGCCGGCCTCGTGGCCGCGGGCTCCGATCTGCACGAACTCCTGGAGCACGGCATCAGCGCCGAACCGCAAGCGTTTGCCGACGGCGCGACCGGCGAGCTGCTGCTGACCTTCGAAGACAAGGCCGGCGACTGGTGCCGGCATCTCGTCGTCGACGGCGGCGAGCATGGCGTACAGGGCGTGGCCTGCCGCCGCGACGGCAGCTGGCAGATCGAGGCCCTGAGCTATGGCCGCGGCATGGATGCCGGCGGGCCCTTCCGCCAGGCCTCCGGCACCACGCCAGCCGCGGTCGATTCGGCCATCGGCGCGTTGATTGGCCCCCGCGACCCGCTCGGTACGGACGAAGAAAAGGCATTAATTTCAGATACTTGGGAGAAATCTGAAAAATAATCGCGGAATATTGGAATAAATGCCGACCCCCGGCCGTTTTCCCAGCAACAACACGGGAAAGCACCATTAGGAGGTCACTATGTTTAATTCAATGACTGTTATTGCACGGATTGCCGTTTTCGTTGTTTTTGCAAGCCTTTCGGCCTGCGCGTCGTCGCCGAGCTACGTTGCCGCCGACGGTGCCGATGACTACGGACACTCGAGCCGCAAGATTGCCGAGAACCGCTACCGCGTGAACTTCAATGGCAATCGCAGCACGAGCTTCGAGGAAACGCGCGACTACGCGCTGCTGCGTGCCGCCGAGCTGACGCTCGCCGAGGGCAACGACTGGTTCCAGGTCGTAGATCGTGAATCGCAGATTACCCAGACCAACCGCGCAGCGGAAAGCCGTTTCGGCGCCGAGCGTGCCTACTACGTCAATGAGAACTGCGGACTGGTCGGTTGTTCACGCACCGTACGCCCGGCGATGTGGACGAGCATGGAGTTCGATACCCGCCGCCCGGACACGAAGCACACGCACTCGCTGGAGATCGTCATGGGTAAAGGCGAGATGCCGCAGGACGGCCACTTCTACGACGCGCGGGAGGTCGTGAAGGCGATTTACAGGACTATGTAATTTCCCGGTGCGTTCCCCCTGACGCACAAACCTGGCGGGCCACGGCGACGTGGCCCGCTTTTTTAGTGATCCAGGTTTTTCAGGATGTAGCCACCGGAACGTTCGTCGAGTTCCAGCGTAATCTGGCCGCGCTCGCGCGCCTCTTCGAGCAGTTCGCTGAATGAACTGAAGCCGTAGGCACTCTCGCTAAAACCGGGCCGGCGCCGCTTCAGCGTCTGCTTGACCATCGAGCCCCACAGCTTGCCGCTGTCGCCACGCTCGGCATTGAGCGCGCGAGCTGCCTCCAGCGCAAGGTCGATGCCTTCCTGTGCCTTGTCTTTCTTCGGCGTCGCCTTGCTTTTTCGCTTTCGACGCGACTTCGATGACTTCGACGGTTGTTGCGAGCGCTCTTGTTCGCGCACGAGATCGTCATAAAAGATGAACTCGTCGCAGTTGCTGATCAACAGGTCCGACGTTGAATTCTTGACGCCAACACCGATGACGGTCTTTGCGTTCTCGCGCAGCTTGCTGACGAGCGGCGAGAAATCCGAGTCACCGCTGATGATAACGAAAGTATCAACGTGCAGCTTGGTGTAACAAAGATCGAGCGCATCGACAACCATACGAATGTCGGCCGAATTTTTCCCCGATTGCCGGACGTGCGGGATGTCGATCAGTTCGAACGCAGCGCCATGCATCGTGGCCTTGAAGTCCCGGTAACGTTCCCAGTCGCAATACGCCTTTTTGACGACGATGCTGCCCTTAACGAGCAGGCGCTCGAGAATGCGGTTGATGTCGAACTTGGCATACTTGGCGTCGCGGACACCGAGCGCAATGTTCTCGAAGTCGCAGAACAACGCGAGATTGCTATCGTCAGAATTGGACATGGGTTTTCCGGAGCCTTTCGGCGGGATGTTCAGCGCTTGGTCTTCTTCGGTGTCGGGATGAATTGCACGCGACCACGCTTGCCGAAACGGCGTTCGTTCAGCTGCACGACTATGGCTTCGACGGCGTCCTTGACGCTTTTCCTGTTGCCGTTGCGATAGCCCTCGATCGTATTGTTGCCCTGCCCGATTTCATAACGAAACCAGTCGCTTCCGTCCATACCCTCCGGTGCGTCGGACGGCTCGATCGAAAGTACGGCATACGGCTCGGAATTTGGGGCGCTTGCGTGGCTCATAGGGCATCCGGAAGAGGCCCGCCCGGCGTCGGATGCGCCGTGGCTGGCGTGTTGGGTTCAGGAAACGACGTAGTATAGCAGATTCGCGAATTTCACGCTCAGGGGCCACGTGGTCGGCGCGATTCAGGCGTCGCCGGTCGCTTCCCGAATCATGCGAACCCCTGTCGCCGCCAGGGGTTCGACCGAGCGACCCATCTGCGCCGCTCGCTCGTTTGACGCATTGCCGTCCAGCGCACGCTTGTAGACGCCCTGGCAAATCGAGGCCAGCCGGAAAAAGCAGAACGCCAGGTAAAAATGCCAGTGGTCGATACCGTCGATGCCGCGCAGGCGGCAGTAGGCAGCGACGGTCTGATCCTCGTCCGGAATCCCCAGCGCGTCAAGGTCGAGGCCCGCCAGGCCACGGACGCCCTGCACGCGCGGCAGCCGGTGCACCATGCAAAAATACGCGATATCCGCAAGCGGGTGGCCGAGCGTGGACAACTCCCAGTCCAGCACGGCGATGATGCGCGGCTCCTCGGCGTGAAATACGACGTTGTCGATCCGGTAGTCACCGTGCAGCAGGCTGACGCTGCCGTCGTCTTCGGGCATGTTGGCCGGTAACCAGTCGATCAGGGTTTCCATGGCAGCAATCGAATCGGTTTCTGCCGCACGGTATTGCTTCGTCCAGCGTCCGGTTTGCCGCTCGAAATAACTGCCGGGCTGCCCGAAGTCGCCAAGACCGACCGCGTCGACATCGACGTCATGCAGGGCGGCAAGCACCCGGATCAGTTCGTCGTGCAACGGCCGGCGATCCGGCTTATCGAGTTCGGGCAGCGAGGGATCCCAGAGTATGCGCCCGCTCTCGTAGCTCATGATGTAGAACATGCTGCCAATCACGCTGTCGTCATCGCAAAGGTGTAGTGCGCGGGGAACCGGAACGTCGGTATCCGCGAGCGCCGCAATGACGCGAAATTCGCGGTCGACCGCATGCGCCGACTTCAGCAATTTACCCGGCGGCTTGCGCCGCAACACGTAGTTCGCGTTCTTTGCCTCCAACAGATAGGTCGGGTTCGACTGGCCATCTGAAAACTTGCGGCTGACGACCGGCCCCCGGAACCCGCCGATGTGCTCGGCCAGGTATGCCGCGAGTTGCGCGTCATCCAGGCGGTCGATTTCCCGAGCCATCGCGGATCGCCTATTTGGTAACCGCGCCGTACTGGGCAGCGAGATTGCGGCCGAGCTGCATCATGTGCACCTGGTCCGGTCCGTCGGCAATGCGCACCGTTCGCGCGTACGCGTAGCCCTGCGCCAGCATAAAGTCCTGTCCGACGCCGGCCGCGCCGTGCAGCTGGATCGCGCGGTCGATAACGCGGCAAGCCATCGTCGGCGCTACGATCTTGATCATTGCGATCAGGTCTTTTGCCATCTTGTTGCCGCCAACATCCATGCGGTGCGCTGCCTTGAGCGTCAGCAGGCGCGCTTGCTCGATCTCGCACGCAGATTTTGCGATGTCTTCGCGCACCGACTGCTGCTTGCTCAGCGGCTTGCCGAACGCAACACGCGATTCGGCACGCACGGCCATCAATTCGAGCGCGCGCTGCGCCTGGCCGATCAGACGCATGCAGTGATGAATGCGACCGGGGCCCAGTCTTCCCTGTGCGATCTCAAAGCCGCGCCCTTCGCCAAGCAGCATGTTTCCGGCCGGCACGCGCACATCGTCAAACGTAATCTCGGCGTGCCCTTCGGGCGGGTCATCGACGCCGAATACCTGCATTGGTCTTACCAGCGTCACGCCCGGCGCGTCGATTGGCACGAGGATCATTGACTGCTGCTGATGACGATTGCGGTTGTCCGGATCGGTCTTACCCATGACGATGAGAATCTTGCAGTGTTCGTTCAACGCACCGCTGATGTAAAACTTGCGGCCATTGATCACATAGTCGTTGCCGTCCCGGACGATCGACGTACAAATGTTGGTCGCATCGGACGACGCGACCTCGGGCTCCGTCATCGCAAATGCCGATCGTATCTCGCCGTCCATCAGTGGCTTCAGCCACGTCGCCTGTTGTTCCGGGTTGCCGTATTTCGCCAGCACCTCCATGTTGCCGGTGTCCGGTGCGCTGCAGTTGAACGCTTCGGAACCGATCATAGAACGGCCCATAATCTCAGCCAGCGGCGCGTACTCGAGGTTCGTCAGGCCCGGACTCAGCGCACCATGCTCGGCGGGCAGGAACAGATTCCACAGGCCCTGCGCCCTTGCCTTCGCTTTCAGTTCCTGCATAACCGGTGGTGTGCACCACTTGTTGGCGCGGACCTGCTCGTAATAGGTCGGCTCGGCCGGATAGACATGCTCGTTCATGAATGCCGTTACCTGCCCGCAGAGGTCGCGCACTTTGTGGCTGTGTTCGAAATCCATCTTGGTCTCGTTCAAGGAAGTGAGTCGAAAGGTTCGCACACAAGCGCCGCGCGTTACAGTCGAAATTGACAGGAAGGCGGGCCCGGGTCCGGCAGGCGAGCATCCGGCAACGTCCGGCTATCGTCGCGCCGCGGCGATGAATTCCCGGACTTCTTCCTCCGCAGGTGGGGAGCAGCCTTTACGCGAAACGTTAATCGCCGCCGCAGCACAGGCGAAGTCGACGGCGTCCGCCAGTGTCTCGACCGGGCAGGCGGTCGGATCCCCGTCCAGGCAGCCCGCGCGATACAGCGACGCGAGGAACGCGGAATGAAAGGTATCGCCGGCGCCGACCGTATCTTCGACCCTTGCGATCGGATACGACTTTTTCTCTACAGGCTCGCCGGCACCGAGCAACGTCGCGCCGCCGCGCCCTTCCGTCAGCAGCAGCAGCCCGGATTTCATCAGCGAGTGCGCGCGAGTCGCTGCCAAACGCGGATCGGGGTCCAGGTTCAGCGCATCGAGATCCTCGTCGCTGGCTTTGACGATATCCGCGTGCTCGAGCAGGCTCTTGACGCCATCGATGTACTTTCGCGTATCAATGCTTGCGCGCAGGCGAATGTTGATGTCGATGCTGACAAGGACCTCCTGCTGCTGCAGGGCCTTGAACAGTTTGCGGATCTTGGGCAGCTGGCTCGGTGTGATCGCGAGCGATCCAGTATGCAACAGCTTGATATCGTCGGGCAGATTCGCCAGCACTTCCTTCAGCGACGTATCCTTGTCGGCGATGCCCTCCCGGTAGAGCCGGTATGACGGCGTACCGTGGTCGTCCAGCGTCACCATCGCGAGCGATGTCGGCCAAAGCGAACGCCGGCCGATTGGAACCGACACGTTTTCACGCGTAAGCGCCGCGTACAGCTGATCACCGAAACAATCGTCGGACAACACCGAGAGGTAGCTGACTGGAATTTCCTGGCGCGCAAGGCCGATCGCCACGTTGTACGGCGAGCCGCCCAGGTGCGGGCGGTACGCTCCGTCGTCGCCGATGATAAGGTCGATCAGAGCTTCGCCCAGTACTGCAATACTCATAGCGCATGACCTTTCGACCGGGTGA
>JBFIQH010000050.1:0-15950 GCA_041609735.1 Woeseiaceae bacterium
GACGATGGAGAACAATCCTGCGTTCATGCACGGTGGGCCGTTCGCCAATATTGCGCACGGCTGCAATTCGGTCATTGCGACGACGACAGCACTTAAACTGGCCGATTACGTGGTCACGGAAGCCGGATTTGGTGCCGATCTCGGTGCCGAAAAGTTCTTCAATATCAAGTGCCGCAAGGCAGGACTGAAGCCCGATGCCGTCGTCCTCGTTGCAACGATCAAGGCCCTGAAAATGCACGGCGGCGTGGCAAAAGATGCGCTTTCAGTCGAAAGCGTCAGCGCCGTAAAAAAAGGGTGTAAAAACCTGGGGCGCCACATTCGCAATCTCGGACACTTCGGCGTGCCGGTGGTCGTTGCCATCAACCGTTTCACCTCCGACACCGATGCCGAGATCAGCGCAGTGCAGAAATTTTGTGGCGAATTCGGCGTTGAGGCGATCAATTGTACGCATTGGGCCGATGGTGGTGCCGGGGCCACCGAGCTCGCGAAAAAAGTCGTCGCGCTTTGCGACAGTGGCGCGGCACAGTTCCGCACGCTTTACGACGACAGCGCACCGCTGTGGGAAAAAGCACGTGAAATCGTCCGCGAGATCTACGGCGCCGACGACATCATCGCGGACAAGAAAGTCCGCGACCAGTTCGCGGAGTTCGATGCTGCCGGATATGGCCACTATCCGGTGTGCATGGCGAAAACCCAGTACAGCTTCTCGACCGACCCGAACCTGCTCGGCGCCCCGACCGGCCATGTCGTGCCGGTTCGGGAAATTCGCCTCGCGGCGGGAGCCGAATTCGTCGTCGTCATTTGCGGCGCGATCATGACAATGCCGGGCCTTCCCCGAAAGCCGGCCGCCGACGGCATTCGTGTCAATGCCGAGGGCCGTATCGAAGGCCTGTTCTAAACGTCAGTGGCGCAACGCCGCGTTCCCGGCAACGGGGTGCGCCTTCATAAACTTACTGCGCGGCTGCGCAACACGTACACTATGGGCGATGCCAGCGGGCGCGAATGACGAGAGCATTGGCATGCCGAGCCAGGAGGAACTGAAAAACGGATTTCGCATCGGCGACTGGGAAATTTTGCCGATGCGCCGCGTCATGCGTTGCGGCGATAACGAAATCGCCCCGGAGCCGAAAGTCTGGGGCGTGCTGATGGCGCTGGCCGAGCGCGGCGGCGACGTTGTGACGCGCGACGAGCTGATCGATGAAGTTTGGGGCGGCCGCCTGACCGCCGACGAACCGATCAACCGCTGCATTTCCCAATTGCGCAAGCATTTCGGCGACAAGCGTCCGTATCGCTACATCAAACCGGTGACCGGCAGCGGGTACCTCTTGCAGGAACCGGTTGTGCTGCTGGAGACGCCGGACGAAGCCCGGCGTGGCGAAACGCCCGAACCGACACCGTTGCCGCCAAAGCCCCGCCGCTGGCGTTTCTTATGGGGCGTATTGAGCGTCATGGTCGTTGCGGTGCTGTTGGCCGTCGTGCTTCGCGATGATTCGCCGGTGCCCGATGACGGCATACGCTCGATCGTCGTGCTGCCTTTTGAAAACGCCAGTAACGATCCGAACGACCAGTATCTGGCGTCGGGATTTCGCGACGAGTTCGTCGGCACGCTGAAACGTATATCGAATTTCGGCGTCAAGACCGGCAGGGACCCGTACCCGGAAATGGAGCCGAACGAGGTCGGCAAGGTTTTTAACGTCGACAGCGTGCTGCGCGGCAATGTCCAGCGCATGGGCGACAGCCTGAAGGTCAGTTACGAAGTAACGCGCACGCGCAACGGGGAGGTCATTGCCGCAAGCGGCATCACCGACCGCATTACGAACGTGTTCGACATGCAGGAACGGCTTGCACGGCAGGTTCTCGAGGACCTGTTCGGCCCGTCAACGCCGACATTGGTGTCGGCAAGCCGGCCGTCGAACTATGAGGCTTATGACAGTTACCTGCAGGGCGTATACGTTTTCGAGCGTCGCACGGGGCGCAACCTGCAGGAAGCGATAGAGCTGTTCGAGAAGACCATCGAGCTTGATCCGGACTTCGGGCCTGCGTACCTGCAGCTGGCGACGGCGACCGCTCTGATGCCAGCCTATCTCGGCGCCGACGTCGTCAGCAGCAATCGCCGCGCCATCAGCATCGTCGAACGCGGTGTCGCTGAGGACGCGAGTATCGAAGCAGCCGCCGGCGCCGTGTTTGGTTTCGTGTACCACAGCCGCAAGGAGTGGACGAAATCCGAGCTCGCGTACCGCCGGGCCACGTCAGCCGCGGTCGTTGACGCGAATGCCTTCAACTGGTACTCGCGCATGCTGGCCAGCGTCGGCCGGCTCGACCGGGCGCTCGAAGAGGCACTGAAGGCGTGGCAGCTCGACCAGGACAATTCCGTCATCAACAGCCGCGTTGCAATGTCTTACTTCTGGCTCAATGACGCGGCCAATGCGCGACGGTTTTTCGAGCGAGCGAGGCGGCTTGGCGCCCAGGGTACGACGCATTTGCTCGGTCATGCATTGTTTCTCGCATCGCAGGAAGACATCGATCGCGCGCGAGACATAGCAGCGCAGGCCGCAGCCGCCGCCGGTCTGTCGCGCGGCTCGATCGACGACGTGCTGTCCGGCATCGAAAACCCGGAGCTTGCCGCGCAGGCACTGGCGACGCTCGACGAAGACATCAGCGCCGGCAAACTGACACCGCAGATCGAGGTTGTCGCGCGAACATTGCTGGGCGACCTGGACGGTGCTATGGATGTCGCACGCAGGCTGGAAGCGCCCGGTGAAATCTTCGAGATGGACCTCTTGTGGATCCCGCAGTTCCGTCCGCTGCGGCAGCGCCCGGATTTCCTCGAGCTGATGAATGACCTCGGCGTCACCGAGTATTGGGAGCTGAACGGTTGCCGTTTCGTTGAAGCGGACGTGCGATGTAACTGAGTTCAGTCGTCGCTGACGCGTCCGCGCGTTTTCTTGAGCTGACCGGTGCGGCGTTTCGCGTCGACGCGTTTCTGCTTGCTTTTATTCGACGGCTTCATCGGTACACGCGGTTTTTTGGTGACCAGCGCATCACGTATCAACTGCTGCAGCCGTTCGATCGCGGCCTGCCGGTTGCGGGACTGTGTGCGGTGCTCCTGCGACTTGATGACGATGCCCGTCGACGTAACGCGCGCATCGTCCAGCGCGGCCAGTTTGTTCTTGACGTGCAGCGGCAGCGCATCGCAGTTTGCATAATCGAATCGCAGGTGGATGGCTGTCGCCACCTTGTTGACGTTCTGGCCGCCGGCGCCCTGGGCGCGAATCGCCCGAATTTCGACATCGTCGGTCGTCAGCGTTATCTCATCGTTGATGGCGATCAGGTCGGCCACAGGTCCCACACCGGCCTCAGTGACTCCGGTATCGTCGCAAATCGCCCGGGTGCGGACCATGTCGACGAAGGATGATGAAAATCGGAGCCGGCGGACACCGCGAGTCCGTAATCGGCGGCAAGCGCGCCGAGGCGCCGCGTGATGCCCGGTTCCTGTGCGCCCGACACGACTTCGATGGCCACACCGCCCGCGGCGATGAAGTCCTCGATCAACCCGCACAGTTTCGTCCGTGTCAATCGGTACTTGGCCGGATGCGCGAGTACGGCGCTGCCACCCGCCGCGCGAATCCAGCGAACGATGTCGTCCATCGATGCCCAGCCGTTGCGGACATCGCCGGCCTTGCCATCGCCCAGGTATTTGCGAAACGCGGTCGCAAAATCCTCGACGTATCCATTATTTATTAGGTAGCGGGCAAAGTGCGGTCGCCCGATGCCCGAGCGACCCGCTGCTTCGGCGACGTCGGCGCGAGCATCACCCAGGCCGAGTTTTTCGAGCCGCGCCGCAATCGTTTCGGCGCGCTCGGTGCGTGCTGCCTGCTGAGCAGCAATGCCGCTACGCAGCACCGCATTCGACGGGTCGATATTGAGCCCGAGGATATGCACACCGCGGCCGGCCCACGTCGTCGACAGCTCTATGCCGGGGACCAGCGCGGGACTTGCGGGTGGCGTGTCGCCCAGTTGCTCGTAGGCGGCAACGGTGTCGTGGTCGGTGATTGACAGCACGTCCACCCCACAATCCTCGGCGTGCGCAAGCAGCGCAGCGGGCGACAGCGAGCCGTCCGAGGCAGTGGAATGCGTGTGCAGGTCGTAGATCACGAGCGCATTATACGGCCGAAACAAAATGCCGAAAGCATGAGAGCAATTGTGTGAGAATGCCGGACGGGCAGTTCGTGACGTAGAGCATGCAAAAAGCCAACCTGCTGATACTGGTGATCTGCCAGCTGATCTCGGCAACCGGGTCGATCGTTGTCGTTACGCTGGGCGGCATTATCGGCGCGAAGTTGTCGGCCAATCCGGCGTGGGCGACGCTGCCGATTTCGATGATGGTGATTGCCGTCGCCGCGACGACCGTGCCTGCGACATTGCTGATGCGCCGAATCGGCCGCAGCAAGGGCTTCGCTCTGGCCTCGTTGTCGGCGATCGTTGCGCTGGCAATCGCCGTCGCAGCATTGTCGATGTCCAGCTTCGCATTGTTCATCATCGCCGGCATGCTGTTTGGCATCAACATGGCTTTTACGCAGCAATACCGCTATGCCGCTGCGGAAAGCGTGCCAAGCCGATTCGTTCCACGAGCGGTATCGTTCGTGCTGATCGGTTCGATCGGTGGCGCGTTTCTCGGGCCGGAATTGACGATACGCGGCGCAAACTGGATTCCGCACATCCCGTACGCAGGTGCGTTGCTTGCCATTGCGCTGTTGTATTTCGTGCAATTCCTGCTGTTCCTGAAATTGCAGGGCCTGCGCGCGTCGACCGATGCACCGCAGGCCAGGTCGAACCGGCCGTTGCGGCAAATCGTGCTGCAACCGGTGTTCATTGTCGCGGTTATGGGCGGAGTAGCCGGCTACGGCCTGATGACGCTGATCATGACGGCAACGCCGCTCAGCATGCATGTCAACGGCGGCTTTACGATCGAAGAGACCTCGTATGTCATCCGCGACCACGTGCTCGGCATGTATGTGCCGTCACTGGCTTCGGGATTCCTGATCGAGCGTTTCGGCGTCACGCGCCTGATGCTCACCGGCGCGCTCCTGCTGTTGCTGACGTCGATCATCGGATTGCAGGGCCAGACCCTGCTGCACTACTGGTGGGCACTGGTGCTGCTAGGCATCGGCTGGAATTTTCTGTACGTCGGTGGCACGACGATGTTGACCTACACCTACGCGCTCGACGAACGCTTCCGCGCGCAGGCGGTCAACGAATTCGCCGTGTTCGGCATGTCTGCGACGGCGTCATTGCTCGCTGGTACCGTAATCTACTATTTCGGCTGGTATCGCCTGATGTGGATACCGATTCCGGTGTTGCTGATTATCTGTGCCGCGCTGCTCGTCGTCCGCCGGGATCCGTTGCTCACTCCTGCGGCGGTCGCCAACTCCTGATAAAACTTGTCACTATGTCCTCATTGAAATCACTGCTCGAAGATGCTGCGCTCCGCGCTATCGCCTACCGCGAATCGCTGCCGGAACGGCGCGTGTCTGCCACCGACGAGGCGGTCGCCGAGGTCAACGCGTTCCTGGAAGATCTGCCCGACGAAGGTGTCCCGGACGAGGAGGTGCTGGCGGAACTCGACGAATTCGGCACGCCGGCGACGATCGCGATGGCCGGTCCGCGCTTCTTCGGCTTCGTCATCGGCGGCTCCTATCCGGTCACCGTCGCGACGAACTGGCTGACCACGGCATGGGACCAGAACGTCGGCATGCAGGAGGTGACGCCGGCGGCAGCAATGCTCGAATACGTGTCGCTGCAGTGGATGCGTTCGCTGTTCGGCCTGCCCGATGAAACGGCGGCTGCCTTCGTTACCGGCGCCACGATCGCGAATTTTTCGTCGCTGGCAGCTGCGCGCCACCGTGTTTATTCGGACATCGGTTGGAATGTGGAAGCCGACGGCCTGATCGATGCACCACCGGTAACTGTCATTATCGGCGAGGAAGCGCATCCGACGTTGATCAAGTCACTGGGGCTGCTCGGCCTCGGCCGCGAACGCGTCGTGCGTGTGCCGGTAGACGGGCAAGGGCGCATGCGAGCCGACAAGCTGCCGGCGATCGACGGCCCGACGATCGTCTGCACGCAAGCAGGCAACGTCAATACGGGTGCTTTCGATCCGATCGGCGAGATATGCGCCGAAGCGCGGCCACACGGTGCATGGGTGCACGTTGATGGCGCTTTCGGCCTGTGGGCTGCCGCGTCACCGTCGAAGCGTCACTTGACCGAAGGAATCGGCGATGCCGATTCGTGGGCAACGGACGCGCACAAATGGCTCAATGTCCCGTACGACAGCGGCGTTGCACTGGTTCGCGACGAGCACGCGCTGAAGGCGGCGATGTCGATTACTGCGGATTACCTGATGTTGGGTTCCGAATATCGTAACCCGAGTGACTTCACGCCTGAGTTGTCGCGGCGAGCGCGCGGCGTCGATATCTGGGCGGCATTGAAGTCGCTCGGCCGTAACGGCGTGGCCGATCTCGTCGACGGCTGCTGCAGCCACGCGCGCCGTTTTGCCGAAGGCTTTGCCGCGGCCGGGTACGATGTGTTGAACGAAGTCGTGCTGAACCAGGTGCTGGTTTCGTTCGGCGATGACCCGACGAACCGGCGCATCATCAAGGAGATCCAGCGCGAAGGGACCTGCTGGTGCGGCGTCACGGTATGGCAGGGGAAGACGGCGATGCGTATCAGCGTGTCGAACTGGGCGACGACCGCGGCGGATGTCGACCGCAGTCTCGAGGCGATGATTGCGATCGCGAAGTCCGCGTAGCCATGGCGGCGGCACGCCTGTACGACGACAACCTGTACCGCTTCGACACACCGCAAGCGAGTTACTGGGAAGCCACCGGCGGTGATGCGCAATTAAACGCATCGCCGATCGAATCGGACGAATCCTGTGATGTCGCTATCATCGGCGGTGGCTACACCGGGCTGTCCGCAGCGCTGCACCTGGCGCGCGACCATGGTATCGACGTGCGCGTTCTGGAAGCCGGGCACATCGGCTGGGGCGCCTCCGGTCGAAACGGCGGTTTTTGCTGTATTGGCGGGACCGGGCGACATCGCAGTTCACTGATACGCCAGGTCGGCTTGCAGAACGCACGCCGTTTCTACCAGGCTTCGGCCGAAGCTGTCCGATTCGTGCGCGAACTTGGCGACGATGAAGGTATCGAGCTGCAGGCCGTCGGCAACGCCGAGATCGAGGTCGCACACACACCGAAGGCCGCTGCTGAACTGCAGTCCGATCATCATGTAATGACGAAGGCACTCGGCCTCGACGCTGAGCTGTTGAGCGCCGCAGAAAGTCGCGAACGTTTGTTCGAGTCGTCCGAGTCGCATGGTGCGTTGATCAGCCGACCGGCATTCGGTCTGCACCCGTTGCGCTATTGCCGCGGGCTCGCCGCTGCCGCAGTGAGGCACGGCGCGACACTGCACGCGCACAGCCAGGTCGTCGAGTGGCAAAAGCGTTCCGGCATGCATGACCTGGTAACAAACGGCGGCACGGTGCGCGCAAAACGCGTTATTCACGCGTGCAACGGATTCGTCCAGGAGGACTTGTCAAAGGCGTTTTACGGGCGAGCCCTGCCGATTATCAGCGCGATCGTCGTTACCCGGCCGCTGACGCAGGCGGAACTCGATGCACAACGCTGGGTGACGCAAAACCCGGCGATCAACTCGCGTTTGATGCTGAATTATTTTCGGCTGTTACCGGACCGGCGCTTCCTGTTCGGCGGCCGCGGCCATACGGCGGGGCACGCCGAGGGTGAAGCGGAGACTTACGCGAACAATATCGCGACGCTGCGCCGCATCTGGCCCGGCTGGCGCAACGTCGATATCGAGTATCGCTGGCACGGGTTGATCTGCTTTACCGCGACCCTGCGCCCGTCACTCGGCAGGCTCGACGACGACCCGACCGTGTTCTTCGCCTACGGCTACCATGGGAACGGCGTCAACATGGCCACCTGGAGCGGCAGATGCCTGGCGCAATGGATTGCCGACGATCGATGCCCGCGCGAGATTCCCGAAATTTTGACGGGGCTGTCGCGGCGGTTCCCGCTGCCGAAAATGCGCGCCCGGTTCTTTCGGGTCGGAGTATCGATCGCGAAATGGCGTGACGGCCGTTAGAAGTTGAAAACGAAGCCGAGCGTTGCAACCGGCCAGGCCTTGTAGTCCTTGACCTCGTCCTGCAGCTCCTGGCGTTCCGCTTCGAGCGCGGACTGGAACTGCGGATCATTGGCGGCGAGGCCGTCGGACGTCAGCGTGACCTCCGGTTTGCCCTGCCACAGAACCCCGATGTCAATATTCAGGCCGACCTTGCCGAACAGCGAGAAGTCGTAGCCGAAGCCGAGGTACGGCGCCGTGCTGGAAAACGATGTCGTGCTGCGCAACGTACCGACCTCCGCGGACGTATAGGTCTGCCCGCCGATGTCGTACGTCAGGCTGTCGTCGCTGATCATGTTCAGCTCGTTGCCGTTGGAGTAGACGCCGGCGGTGACGCGAAACGGGCTCAGAGGAAAGCGGAAGTTGCCGGTCGCGTAGTACGACTCGAGGTTCAGCGTCGCGTTGTAGTTGATGCCGGCCTGCGAGCCGTTGTCGTCGTAGTCGTAGGAATTCGCGCCGATGCGCACGTCAACGTACGGCAGCGGGCGCCAGGTGCCTTCAACACCGATGCCCGTCGTGCCCGCCTTGACGCCAATGCCGAAGTCGTTGCCGGCGGCCGCGGTCGATGCCAGCGACAGCGCCAGCAGCGCCGAGCCGGCCTTGATACCGAGTAAATTCATGATCTTGCCCCGATTTGCCCAATCGATTGCTGTCCGGACAGCCTAAACCCGCGTCACAGCACGTTCTGTGCGGTGTTTCACAGCGCCGCGACCCGGGCAGCCCGAAAGATGCCCGAAACTGGTCCGAATACGCCTAAACGGGACCGGCAAGGACAAGCGACAGCGGCTACCGTGGGAGGGCGCAACGGATGCGCATACCCGACAAAAGGAGTTGAATCATGAGAGAACTGACAGGCATGGAAATCGACTGGGTCACTGGCGGCACCGGCGTCTGCACGGCGGAGGACAGTGGTGGCAACGACTATCTCGGCGGCGCCAGCCCCAATGAAGTCGGACAGGCTCTTGTCGATGTTTACGAGGGTCTGGTGGAAGCGACTTCACACATTATCGAAAGGGTTGCAGAAGCGCTCTGACCGATGAACGGGTTGGGTCCCGAGTCGGGGCCCAACCCAGCGTTTGCTGATAAAGAAGCCGATCGCCGCAAGGCAGCTGACTGCGAGTACCGTGCAGCTGATGCCGAGGCCGACCATGGGCACATCGTCCTGCGACGGGTTCCATGCAATTTGTAAACACATCGAGTCGAAAATCTTCAATCCGTCGTAAGTCGCATGCGTTGCTATCGGCGGCCAGAGCGATCTTACATTCCAGAAAAAAATGCCGAACACGAGGCCGAACATGAATACGAAAAAATAGGCGTCGGGACGGTGCATGCTGGCAAAAAAAACGGACGACAATGCAATCGATACCAACGGCCCCCTGTTCGCGAATGCCGAAAGAATGACGCCGCGATGCACAAATTCTTCTGCGATCGGGATAAGGACGCACCAAACGGCCAACGACGTTAGCAGCACAAGCGCGTTCGGGCAGTCGTAAGAAAGCGCAAGCGGAGTCGGCGGTGACGTCAGCGAGCCGGGCAGCAATCCGAATGCGGCGCGGCCCGTGATCATGGCCCAGGAAAATATCCGTGCAAGGAATCCGATCAGAACGCCGGTGACGATTAGGCGCAGCGTCAGCGCCTCAGCCGAAAAAAGGCTCACCAGGAACGCTCGATGGTGTCGAACCACGAGCCAGATTGCGCTAATCATCATCGGCAAGCCCGCAATGCGTGACGCGTTCCAGACGAGGTTCCTGTCGTGCCCGGCGTCGCGAAAAGCGACGACAGCCCACTCCATAAAGAACATGATGCAGATAACAACAAGTATTACGGCAATAAGGGAGCTTGCCGACAGCGGCAAATGCCTGTTTGCATTCATTGGTGGACTCGCCTATCGAATCCAACCAGCGTGGCAGCTGAGTGCCGGGTTTACGGGGAGAGTAAGCGGGCGGTATCGCAGGATTTGCGACCGGCCGTTCAGGTCGCGGAGATTGTCGGCTCCGCCATCCGGTCACGCCCGTACTGCAGGAAAATATTGGCGCGGGCATCCGGGCAGATGTTGACCTGGTCGAGATCGCCCTTTATGTGCGGCAGCTCCAGCAGCCGCTTGTCCATGACGCGGAACCACAGCGACGGCACATAGGCGAGCATGTACATGCCGAAGTAGCCGTTGGGTAATTGCGGCAGGTCGTCGAAATGTCTGAGCGACTGGTAGCGCCGCAGCGGGTTCGAATGATGATCCGAGTGCCGCTCGAGATGAAACAGCACGAGGTTCGACAACATATGGTTGCTGTTCCACGAGTGGTGTGGCTGGCAGCGCTCGTAGCGGCCGTTCTCATCTTTCCCGCGCAGCAAGCCGTAATGCTCGATGTAGTTGGCGCTTGTCAGCTGCCAGTAAGCGAACGAGTGATGCACGAACAGGAACGGGATCATCGCCCAGCCGAACGCCGCGACGAGGCCAATAGCGATGGCGAGCGATAACGACCAACTTTGCAATAGCTGATTGGCGGGATGCCAGGCCGGCTTGCCGCGGTTATTCAGCCGCGTGCGCTCCGTGTCCCACGCGCGCACGAATGCCCCGGGAATTTCCCGCCGCGCAAACTTGTAAATGCTTTCGCCCATGCGCGCACTGGCAGGATCGTCCGGCGTCGACACGTCACGGTGATGGCCGCGATTGTGCTCGAGGCTGAAATGTCCGTAGGCGGGTACCGCCAGCACCAGTTTCGACAGCCATTTTTCGATCGCCGAGTTCTTGTGGCCGAGCTCATGCCCCGTGTTGATCGCCAGCCCACCCGTCATGCCGGCCACGAGCGCGATACCGAGGAAGCCGACCCAGCTGAGGTCGGCGTTACTCGCATACCATGCACAGCCGATCAGCGTCACGAAATGCATCGGCACGGCAAGGTAGGTCAGCCAGCGGTAATAGCGGTCCTGATCGAGCTGCATGACGAGCTCTTCGGGCGGGTTGTTCTCGTCTTCGCCGATGAGCCAATCGAGAATCGGGTCGATCGTGTAGGTGACGATCAGCGGCAGGAACAGCCAGAATTCATGTCCCAGATTCCAGTGCATCCAGATGCCGATGAACGGTTGCAGCGGAAACAGCACCGACAGCGCCCACAGCCAGCGCTTGCGGTCGATATAGTGAATCGCTTCGCCGTTGCTCGACGTTCCGGAATAGGTTTTCATCGCCCGCGGATTATCGCTTTTTTTGTCGGCGGGCTCCACGCGACTCGGGCGGAGCGTCGATCCCTTATACAGAGTTGCGAACGCGCGCAGCGGCGCGAGTTAAAATCTTATGGAAATCAGCCTCATGCAATTACGGAACATAACTTGCTTGGTATTGGGCATGGTCCTTGGCGCCTGTGGAGGCGATACCGCCGGGACGGCAGCGCAGGCGCCACCGCTGACAGCAGCGACGCTCGGCGAGCAACAGGTGCTGCCGGCGTCTGGCTACCTGGCATTGCCGGCCTGGGCCGGCGCGGACCAGGACCACGGCCGCCAGCTGGCGTTTACCTGCCGTGCCTGCCACACGCTGGAGCCGGGCGGCGCGCACATGATTGGGCCGAATCTTGGCGGTATGTTCGGGGAACAAGCGGGAACCCGCGAGGGATTCGACTACTCGAACGCTTTACGGGAGTCAGATTTTGTATGGACGCCGCGGGCGCTGGACGCCTGGCTACAGGAGCCAGCGGAGTTCCTTCCGGGTAACAGGATGAGTTTTATCGGTGTATCATCAGGCAGTGATCGCAGAGACCTGATCGCCTACCTGCTGGTCGCCACGGAGACGGACAACCGTTGACTAAAAAAGGACAGCCATGACCGACGCCGCCACGGACGCAATTGCGAATCAAAGGGATGGACTGGATCGCCGCGAGTTCAGTTGGCGCACGGTATTTTACGGCTTCCTCCGTTCGCGCCGCCACGCCACCCGGCGCGATGACGAACCCGAAGTCCTGTTCCTCGACTGGCACCATCCCTGGCTGTTCTTCCTGTCTGTCGGCACGATGTTGCTCAGCTGCCTCGATGCCTTCCTGACGCTGAAACTGATTGACCTCGGCATGGTCGAGGCTAATCCGGTCATGGCCGGCATGATGGGCGTGAGTACCGCGTCGTTTGCAGCCACCAAAATGCTGCTGACGGCATTCGGCATCTTTACCATCGTGTTTCTGGCCAAGGCCCGCTTCATGGACCGATTCCGGATCGGCGCCTTGCTGACGGTCCTGTTCAGCGGCTACGCCTGCCTCATTTGTTATGAAATCGTGAGCCTTCTCAAGCTTTTGTGACGCCTTCTGGATTTGCTCTCAGGGTTGCATACGTTAAACTGACCGCGCTTTAGCTTCTTTAGAGCCAAACCCGTTCTCACAACAAGACGGCCCTCGAGGGTTCCGGAAACTTCCGTCACGATGAGCAATTCGCTTAAGGAACAGTACGCACAGACCCCGCTGTTCGGCGCCAACGCAAACGCGATCGAGGCGCTCTACGAACAGTACCTCGCCAGTTCGGACTCGGTGCCGGCGGCGTGGCAGCAGTATTTCGAGTCGCTCGGGGATCCGGGCACCGAAGTCGCGCACTCGGCGATACGGGCCGACCTGCTCGATACGGCACGTAGCGGCCGGCGCGGCAAGACCGTCAAGGTCGGCAAGGCGGCAGGGAGCGCCGTCTCCGGCGAGAAGCAGGCGGCCGTCTCGCGGCTGATCCAGGTTTTCAGCCTGCGCGGCCACCAGATTGCCGATATCGACCCGCTCGGCCTGATGTCGCGGCCGGTGCCTGGCGTCTTGAAACCCGAGTACCTCGGCCTGACCGACGCGGACATGGACCGCGAGTTCTATACCGGCGGACTTGCTGGCACCGGCAACAAGCTGATGAAGCTGCGCGATATCTACGCGTTGCTGAAGAAAATCTACTGCGGCAAGATCGGCGCCGAATTTGCGCACATCTCGCGCTCCCGCGAGCGTCTGTGGCTGCGCAAGCGCTACGAGCGCGGTATGGCCAAGGACACGCTGAGCGACGATGAGCGGCGTACGATTCTCGACCGGCTGACGAGCGCCGAGGGCATCGAGCGCTACCTGCACACGCGCTACGTCGGCCAGAAGCGCTTCTCGCTCGAAGGGGGCGAGAGCCTGATCCCGATGATCGACGACCTGATTCAGCGCGGCGGCTCATCGGGCATCCACGAAATCGTCATCGGCATGGCGCACCGCGGCCGCATCAACGTACTCGTCAATATCCTCGGCAAGTCGCCCGAGGAACTGTTCGAGGAGTTCGAGGGTAACTACGACCTCGACGAGCTGAAGGGCTCGGGTGACGTCAAGTACCACAAGGGCTTCTCGGCCGATATGAAGACGCCGGGCGACAACGTGCACATCGCGCTGGCGTTCAACCCGTCGCACCTCGAGATCGTCAACCCGGTCGTCGAAGGGTCGGTGCGCGCTCGCCAGCAGCGCCGCGGCGATGACGAGCGCCAGGAAGTATTGCCGCTGCTCGTGCACGGCGACGCCGCGTTCTCGGGGCAGGGCGTCGTCACCGAGACGTTCCAGCTGTCGCAGACGAATGGTTTCCGCACCGGCGGTACCGTGCACATCGTCATCAACAACCAGATCGGCTTTACGACGAGCCGCCCGTCGGACGCGCGCTCGACGATGTATTGCTCGGATGTCGCGAAGATGATCGAGGCGCCAATCTTCCACGTCAATGGCGACGACCCGGATGCGGTGATCTTCGTCACGCGCCTCGCGCTCGAGTATCGGCAGAAGTTCAAGAAGGACGTCGTCATCGACCTGGTCTGCTACCGACGCCACGGCCACAACGAGGCGGACGAGCCGTCGGCGACGCAGCCGATCATGTACGGCACGATCAAAAACCATCGGACGACGCGGGAGATCTACGCCGAGAAACTGATCGCGCGGCACATCGTCGATGCCGCCGACGTGTCGGAGATGCAGGACCAGTATCGAGACCGGCTCGATCGCGGCCACCCGGTACCGCAGGCGTCGCTCGGCATGATCGGCAATGAGTACACCGTGGACTGGTCGCCGTATATCGACGTCGAGTGGGATTACGAGGTCGATACCTCGATCAGCCCGAAGTCGGTCGAGCAATACAGCAAGGACATCACGGCTTACCCGAAGGACATGAAGCTGCACGGCCGCGTCAAGCGCATCATGGACGAGCGCGTCAAGATGGCGAAGGGCGACGTCAGCATGGACTGGGGCTTTGCCGAGACGATGGCGTATGCCTCGCTGATCCGCGACGGCTACCAGTGCCGGCTCGTCGGCCAGGACAGCGGCCGCGGCACGTTCTTCCACCGCCACGCGGTGCTGCACAACCAGGCCAACAACCAGGAATACACGCCGCTCCGGAATATTTCCGACAACCCGAACGCATTTCGGGTCATCGATTCATTGTTGTCCGAGGAAGCGGTGCTCGGCTTCGAGTACGGCTATGCGACAACGGAACCGCAAACGCTGTGCATCTGGGAAGCGCAATTCGGCGATTTCGTCAACGGTGCGCAGGTCGTCATCGACCAGTTCATCAGCTCCGGTGAAGCGAAGTGGGGGCGGCTTTGCGGCCTGACGATGTTCCTGCCGCACGGCTATGAAGGGCAGGGGCCGGAACACTCGTCGGCGCGCCTCGAACGCTTCCTGCAGCTGTGCGCCGAGCACAACATGCAGGTTTGCGTGCCGTCGACGCCGGCGCAAATGTTCCACATGTTGCGGCGCCAGATGTTGAGGCCCTATCGCAAGCCGTTGATCGTTCTAACACCGAAAAGCCTGCTGCGCCACAAGCTGTCGGTGTCGCCGCTGACGGCGCTGTCCGACGGCGCGTTCCGGTTGATTATCCCGGAGATCGAGAAACTCGACGTCAAGAAAACGCGCCGCGTCGTGTTCTGCAGCGGCAAGGTCTACTACGACCTGCTGGAAGCCCGCGGCGTGCAGGAGATCGACGATGTTGCGCTGATTCGCATCGAGCAGCTGTACCCGTTCCCGATCGACGAATACGCCGCGCTGATTGACCAGTACAAGCACGTCAGCGACATCGTCTGGTGCCAGGAAGAGCCGCAGAACCAGGGCGCGTGGTACCAGATCCGCCACCGGCTGCAGGAGCCGCTCGGCGAGGATCAGGAGCTTTACTACGCTGGCCGCGCCAGCGCCGCGGCGCCAGCATCGGGCATTTACAAGGTACACGTGCAGCAGCAGCAGGCGCTCGTCGAGGCGGCCCTCGGCATCGAATTCAAAGCGAGTAAATCCGCGAAACAAAAAGAGACCAAAACGAAATGAGCATTGAGATCAAGGTGCCGCAGCTGCCGGAATCCGTCGCCGACGCGACGCTGGTCGTGTGGCACAAGAAAGCGGGCGACGCGGTCGCGCGGGACGAGAATCTCGTCGACCTCGAGACCGACAAGGTCGTGCTCGAAGTGCCTGCGCCGGCCAACGGTTCGATCAAGGCAATCAAGATCGAGGAAGGCGCGACGGTAACTGCGGGCGACGTGCTGGCGATTCTCGAAGAAGGCGACGCACCCGCTGCCGACGAGACCAAAGCGGCGTCCGCGCCGGACGACGCCGACGACGATGGCGCCGACGCGGATGATGACGACGACGCAACGGAACCGGAAAAATCGGCAAAAACCAGCCCCGCGGTGCGGCGCCTGCTCGAGGAACACGATCTCGAGGCGACGATGGTTACCGGTACCGGACGCGATGGCCGTATCACGAAGTCGGACGTAATGGCGTTCCTGAAAACTGACGACTCGAGCAACACGA
>JBFIQH010000051.1:0-15921 GCA_041609735.1 Woeseiaceae bacterium
ATCGCGCCGAGGATGGCAATGACGGCTCCGGTCAGCTGCGCGCCGAGCCGCGTCTTCTCGGCGAGAAACGCGGCGCCGGCAACGGCAAAAAGCACCGCCATCAACGCGATGTCGTTGTCCGGGTTGATCAGGCTGACGGGGTGCTCCTCGGTGCGTTCGGACGGCCGAACTTGCTGGCTCTACCTTACCATTCTGCATCGCGGGAGCGGGGCCCCGAACGCAGGCGCGCAGCCGGTCAAAAAAACGGCATAATGTCGGGTTCCGGGTACCGTCCGGCGAAGTTTATTGAACCTTGTGCATGCGCCGGGGGTCAATTTCAGAGGGAGGGACGGCGCTCGGATATAACGAGAGGCGGGCTTTCGGGCCGGCCGAGTGAAAAACCCATGCGAGTGCTCAAGTATACGGTTGTTCTTTTGCTCCTGGCGGCAGTGCCGGGCCACGGGCAGAACGGCGGTTTTCCGACGTCGGTCGAAACGACCGAGGTCGTCGCCCGCAGCCTCGACGAATCGTTCCGTGCGGTCGGCACGCTGATCGCCGATGCGTCCGCGACGCTGCGCGCCGAGATCGCCGGGCAGGTTGTCGGTATCCATTTCGAAGAAGGCCAGGCGCTTAAAAAGGGCGACCCGCTGTACTCGTTCGAGGCGACGGTGCTCGAGGCGCAGGTCAACGAGGCGCGCGCGAATGCGGCGCGCAGCGAGGCGGCGCTGAAGCGCGCTGAAGAGCTGTATAACAAGAAGCTGATCTCGGCGGACAACTACGATTCGGCGCGAGCCAATTACGATGTCGACGCCGCGCGCCTGCGTTCATCGCGCGCGATTCTGTCGAAGATGGTCATACGTGCACCGTTCGACGGCTTTGTCGGCATTCGCCGCATCAACATCGGCGACTATGCAACGGTCGGCCAGGAACTCGTCGACGTCGTCAAGCTCGATCCGCTGCGCGTCAACTTCAGCCTGCCGGAAACCCTGCTCGCAAAAGTTCGGCCCGGGCTCCGTGTTGCCGTGACGACTGACGCATACCCGGGCGAATCCTTCGAGGGTACGATAACCGCCGTCGCGCCCAAGGCCGACGTTGCCGGCCACAGCATCGAGGTGCGGGCGAATCTGCCGAACGGCGAGTTACGGCTGCGGCCCGGCTTGTTCGTGCGCGTTAACGTGTCGCTCGGCGGCCGCGAAAATGCGATCGTCATTCCGGAAGAGGCGATCTGGCCGGTCGGCCAGGACAAGACCGTTTACGTCGTCGTCGACGGCAAGGCCGAGCAACGCATCGTGACAATCGGCACACGCCAGCCGGGGGTTGTCGAGATCCTGTCGGGTCTCGAGGAGGGTGAGGTGGTCGTGACCGCCGGGCAGATGAAACTGCACGACGGTGCCGCGGTGCAACCCGTCGGCGGATCGTCGGCCGCGACGAACTAGCGCGGCGTTCAGCACATGCGTCTCCCCGCCATCTCGATACGCCGACCGGTCCTCGCGACGGTGATGAACCTGATTATCGTGCTGATCGGGCTGATCTGCTACGAGCGGCTCGCGGTGCGGCTGATTCCGAACGTCGACGAACCCATCGTTACCGTATTTACGCAGTACCCGGGCGCCAACGCGCGCGTCATCGAATCGCAGATCACGAAACCAATCGAGGACGTGCTGTCGGGGATCGAGGGTATCGATTACATCCAGTCCGTCAGCCGTGCCGAGGGCAGCCAGGTGACGGTGCGATTTAAACTGGACCGCGATGCGGATGCGGCGGCGAGCGACGTTCGCGATCGTGTTGCGCAGGCACGCGGTGCGCTTCCCCAGGAAGCCGAAGACCCGATCGTGCAGAAGCAGGAGGCGGACGCGCAGCCGATTATCTATCTCGCATTCTCGTCCGACCGGCACAGCCTGACAGAGATCGCCGACGTCGCCGAGCGTATCGTCAAGGATCGCATCCAGACGATTCCCGGTGTCGCCGAGGCGCAGGTTTACGGCAATCGCTTCGCAATGCGCATCTGGCTGGATCCGGAGCGCCTTGCCGGCTATGAACTGACGCCGCTCGATATCGAGTCGGCCCTGCGCGCACAGAACATCGAGGTGCCCGCGGGTCGCGTCGAGTCCTTCGAACGCGAATTCACGGTGCTTGCCGAGACCGATCTTCGCGAACCGCGACAATTCGAAGAGATCGTCGTCAAGGAGACCGACAACTTCCTCGTGCGCCTCGGCGACGTTGCGCGCGTCGAGCTCGGTTCGGATCTGTCGCGCTTCAGCGCACGATTCAATATGAACAATGCAGTGCCGCTGGGCATCGTCAAGCAAGCCGTTGCCAATCCACTGGAAATATCGATCGCGCTGAATGAACTGCTGCCACAGATCACGAACTCCTTGCCCGAAGGCATGAAGGTCGAGAATGCGTTCGACAGCACCGTCTATATTTCCAGTTCCATCCGCGAGGTTTACAAAACGATCGGCGAGGCGGTACTGCTGGTCGTCATCGTCATCTTCCTGTTCCTGCGCAACTGGCGCGCGGTGACGATTCCGCTTGTCACGATTCCGGTGTCGCTGATCGGCACGTTTGCATTGATGTACATGCTCGGGTTCACGATCAACACGCTGTCGCTGCTTGCGATGGTGCTGGCGATTGGCCTGGTCGTCGACGACGCCATCGTCATGCTCGAGAATATTTACCGGCACATCGAGGAGGGCATGGCGCCGGTCAAGGCGGCGCTGACCGGCAGTCGCGAGATCGCGTTTGCCATCGTCGCGATGACGATAACGCTGTCCGCCGTCTACCTGCCGTTCGCGTTCTCGACCGGGCGAAGCGGCAAGCTGTTCGTCGAGTTCGCGCTGACGCTGGCAGGTGCCGTGCTTGTCTCCGGGTTCACCGCGCTTACGCTGTCGCCGATGATGTGCTCGAAGCTGCTCCGAACCGGCGAGCAACACGGTGGTTTTTACAAGCTCGGCGAGCGCGCGCTCAATGCCCTTGTCAGAGGCTACCGCTCGTTGCTCCGCATTGTCCTTCATGGCCGATGGGTGGTCGTCGGTACCGCGTCACTGCTGGTGCTGGCGATGGTATTGCTGCAGCAGAGCTTGCCCGATGAACTCGCGCCGCAGGAGGACCAGGGCTGGATGATGGGATTCGGGCTGGCGCCGGAGGGTTCCACGCTGGAATTCACGGACCGCTACACGCGCGAGATGGAACAGCTGTTGCTGGACCTGCCCGAGCAGAACCGGGTGTTCAGCTTCACCGGCTGGAACGGCGCGACGAACGCCATCGCATTTGCGGGCATGAAGGACTGGCACGAACGGCAGCGCTCGATGACCGAGATTGCCAACGCGTTATTCCCGTCATTCAGCGGTATCACCGGCATGATGGCATTCCCCGTGACGCCTCCGCCGCTCGGGCAGAACGAGTTCGGCCAGCCCGTCAACTTCGTCGTGCAGAGCACGCAGTCGTGGGACGATCTCAACCAGCAGGTGCAGCGACTTCTGGCGAAGATGGCCGAGAACCCGCAGCTGACGTTCCCGGACTCCGACCTGAAGCTCAACAAGCCGGAGCTGAAGGTCGACGTCAATCGTGAAAAGATCGCCGCGGTAGGCACCAGCGTGGATTCCGTCGGCCGCACGATCGAGACGATGCTGGGCGGCCGCAATGTCACACGATTCAAGATCGGTTCGGAGCAGTACGACGTCATCGTGCAGGTCGAGGACAATGCGCGCCGCACGCCCGGCGACCTCAGCAATATCTTCGTCCGCGGTTCCGACGGCGTCATGGTGCAGCTGGCGAATCTCGCCACGATCACCGAGACCGTGGCAGCGAAAGAACTCAATCACTTCAACAAACTTCGCTCGGCGACGATTTCGGCCGGCCTCGGGCCCGGCTATTCCATGGGCGAAGCCATCGAGTGGATGGAAGCGGCGCTCGACGAGGTCGCGCCCGAAGCCCTGTACGACCTGTCCGGGCAGTCACGGCAGTTCCGCGAGTCGGCCTCTAGCGCGTTTGTGCTGATGGGCCTGGCACTACTCTTTATCTACCTTGTGCTGTCGGCGCAATTCGAGAGCTTCGTCGACCCGCTGATCATTCTCGTTTCCGTGCCGCTCGCGTTGTTCGGCGCGTTCCTCTGCCTGTTCCTGTTGAACACCGGCAACGAAGCAGGGCTCTGGAGCCTCAGCGCGTCGTGGAACATCTATACGCAGATCGGCGCCGTCACGCTGGTCGGCCTGATTTCCAAGCACGGCATCCTGATCGTCGAGTTCGCGAACCAGCTGCGCGCGACCGGCATGGAAAAGATGGACGCGGTGCTGCAGTCGGCGAGCCTCAGGCTGCGTCCCATCCTGATGACGACCGGCGCCATGGTGCTCGGCGCGCTGCCGCTCGCGATCGCGACCGGCGCCGGCGCCGAAGCCCGGCACCAGATCGGCTGGATGATCGTCGGCGGCATGTCGTTCGGCACGCTGTTCACGCTGTTCGTCGTGCCGGTGGTCTACCTGCTGCTGGCCGGCAAGCACCGCCGCGCCGCCGAGGAAGATGCGCTCGCCGCACCGACCCCCGCGTAGGAGGGCCTTCAGGCCCGACACCCGTCTAAGTGTAGGAGGGCCTTCAGGCCCGATAAGGATTGCGCCTGAATCTTTCGCGGCTGAAGCCGCTCCTGCATAGAGATGTAAAAGCCGCTCCTGCATAAAGATGTACGAGCCACCCCGGTATCGCAGCACACATCGCGAACAGAATACGTATCCCCACGTATAGGTTTGATCCGGCGCCGCTGCTACGGTGCGGCCTGTCGTCCCGACCCCGCGCGCGCCCCGCGATGAAAAAAACCATCGAAAACTGGATGCTGTTGCGGCTGTTGCTGCAGCCGAAAGCCGTGTTTGCGGAACTGTCGGACACGCGCCCGGAGCCGCATGCCGTCTTCTTCAAGTACGTCATCTGGCTCGCGCTGGCACCGCCGGTGTTCGCCTACATCGGGGCGTCAACGTTCGGCTGGCGGGTCGGTCCGTCGACGCCGATACACGTACCCAATGAGTCGCTGGTGTTCATCAGCCTGGCCTATTTCGCCGCGCTGCTGTTCGGGTTCGTCAGCACGTCGCTGGTCGCGCAGTGGATGGCGGGAACTTACGGCGCCCGGCACTCGCTGGGCATTCACTTCGCACTGGTGACGATCATCGCAGCGCCACTCGCGGTCGGCAGCGTGATCCACCTGTACCCGGACGTCTTCATCAATGTGCTGGTCTTTATCCCGACGCTGATCTGGAGCATGTACCTGCTGTACTCGGGGCTGCCGGTCGTCCTCAAGATCAGCCAGGAGCGCGGCATGCTGATGGCCTCCGCATTGATCGGCTACTTACTCGTCGCGCTCGTCAGCCTGCTGGGCCTGACCGTCGCGCTCTGGCAACGCGGCATCGGGCCGTCAATGGGAGTCTGATCGTGGCCATCGACATTGCCGCCAACGAGCACTACAGCGATCGCGTCGTGCGCTTCCTCGTCATGTGCTCGATCGCCTGGGCGATTCTCGGCATGACGGCCGGCGTTTATGTTGCCGCCGAACTGATTTGGCCGAGCATTGATTGGGGCCAGCAGTGGCTGTCGTACGGGCGGCTGCGAACGCTGCACACAAATGCCGTCATCTTCGGGTTCGGCGTATCGGCGCTGATGGGCACGGCGTTCTACAGCGTGCAGCGTACGTCCCACGTGCGTCTGTTCATGCCGAAGCTGGCATGGCTGACCGCGATCGGCTGGCAGCTTGGCGTGCTGGCCGGCGGCCTATCGCTGCTGGCCGGCTGGAATGCGGCCAAGGAATACGCGGAGCTCGAGTGGCCATTCGACATTGCCATCACGGTGCTGTGGGTATTCTTCGCGATCGTTTTCTTCGGCACGATCACGAAGCGCCGCATCAAGCCGATCTACGTGTCGAACTGGTTCTACGGCGGACTCATCATCGTCATCGCGATGCTGCACATCGTCAACAGCCTGGCAATCCCGGTCACGCTTTCTAAATCGTACTCGCTGTTTTCCGGCGCGCAGGATGCGATCGTGCAGTGGTGGTACGGCCACAACGCGGTCGGCTTCCTGTTGACGGGTGGCTTCCTCGGCATGCTGTACTACTTCCTGCCGAAGCAGGCCGGCCGGCCGATCTGGAGTTACCGGCTGTCGATCGTCGCGTTCTGGGCGTTCACGTACAGCTACATCTGGGCCGGGCCGCATCACCTTCACTACAACGCAATTCCCGACTGGGTGCAGTCGCTCGGCATGGTCATGAGCCTCATCCTGCTGGCGCCGTCGTGGGCGACGATGATCAACGGCATCATGACGGTCGCGGGCGCGTCGCAAAAACTGCGCACCGACCCGGCGCTGAAGTTTATCGTGTTATCGCTTGCGTTCTACGGCCTTGCGACCTTCGAGGGCCCGATGATGGCGATCAAGAGCGTCAACGTCGTCAGCCACTTCACCGACTGGACGGTAGGGCACGTGCATTCCGGCGCGCTCGGCTGGAACGCGCTGATCACCTTCGGCACGTTTTACTTTCTCGTACCGAGACTCGTCGGCCGGGAGCTTCACAGCACCCGGCTCGCCAACGTTCACTTCTGGCTCGCGCTGGCAGGCACGATGCTGTACGTGCTGGCAATGTGGGGCGCCGGCGTGTCACAGGGCCTGTTGTGGCTTGGCCTCGACGAGATCGGTGAGCTGAGCTTCAGTTTCAAGGACATCATGGCGAGCATGCCGCCGTACTACCTGCTGCGCTTCGTCGCCGGCCTCGTGTTTCTGCTGGGCGCGCTGCTGATGGCGTGGAACCTGTTCATGACGATACGCGGCCACAAGACGGTACAGATTCGTCCGCCCGCGGTGCCGGAGAAATACCAGCTGCATGTGGCGAAAGAGGCACTCGCATGAATGCGGTCAACCTGCACAAGAAGCTCGAGGAGAATACCGGCCTGCTGATCTTCGGCATCCTGTTCGTGTCCGCAATCGGCGGACTCGTTCAGGTGTTGCCGAGTATCTTCCAGGACTCGCTGAGCACGCCGACGGCAACGACAAAACCCTACGGCGCCGTCGAACTGGTCGGCCGCGACATCTACATCCGCGAAGGCTGCAGCGTCTGCCATTCCCAGCAGATCCGCCCGATTCTCGCTGAAGTACGGCGCTACGGACCGTACTCGCACGCCGGCGAATCCGTCTACGACCGCCCGTTCCTGTGGGGCTCGAAGCGAACCGGCCCGGACCTCGCGCGTGTTGGCGGGAAATACACCGACATCTGGCATCGCGTGCACCTGCTCGAGCCGCGATCGGTCGTTAACAATTCGATCATGCCGGCATATCCGTGGCTCGATGAACGCGCCGCCAATGCCGACGGCGACATCCAGCTGAAACTGCGCGCGCTCCGACGTCTTGGTCATCCTTACTCCGACGACGACATCGACACGGCACCGGCGAAACTCGAGGGACTGACGGAACTCGATGCGCTGATCGCCTACCTGCAGGTGCTGGGCACGTCGCGCGGCACGCCGGCGAACGACCATGGAGCAGCCCATTGACCTATTTCATCTTTGCCGGCGACATGCTCGTCATGCTGTTCATGGTCATCCTCGTCGTCTGGGTGTTCTGGCGCAGCGCGGACACGACGATTAACGCGTCGGCGCGAATTCCGCTGGAGGACGAGCGCGATGATGGGTGACATGCCGTCGGATTTCTGGAGCGGCTGGATCGTCGTGGTGACGCTCGTCAGCCTCGCCGGACTTGCGTGGGCCATCTTCAGCGTTTACGCCCCGGACAACGAGCCGGAGCACGAAGGTGCCGAAGGCCCGGTCTGGGACGAGTCGCTGACCGAGGGCGAGAACCCGGCGCCGCTGTGGTGGTTCTGGCTGATCCTGTCGCTGATGGTGCTGTCGGTTCTGTACCTGATGCTGTACCCCGGTCTCGGCAGCTTCCAGGGCGCGCTGAAATGGACGCAGGGCGGTCGCCTCGATGCGAGCAACGCGATCTACCAGGCCGAGTTCGGCGGCACGCGGCGGCTGATTTCCGAAGTGCGTATCGAGACGCTGCAGGACGACCCGGCCCTGATGCGCTCGGCAGAGCGCATTTACGACCGCAACTGCGCCGTCTGCCACGGCTACGAACGGCAGGGTCAGGCGAACCTGTTCCCGAACCTCGTCGATGACGACTGGCAGTGGGGCGCATCGCACGAGCAGGTCGAGGTGTCGATTCGTGCCGGCCGTAACGCCGTCATGGTCGGCTGGTCACAGGCGCTGGGCGGCGACGCCGGCATCAAGAACGTATCGGACTACATCAGGATCATCGGTAGCGAGGCCGCGGATGGTCACCCCGGGCAGGCCCAGTACAACCTGTTCTGCACGGCGTGCCACGGCGTCGACGGCAAGGGAAATATCGCGCTCGGCGCGCCGAATCTCGCCGACGACACCTGGCTTTACGGCGACAGCGATGAAGCGCTGTATCAAACGCTATCGGCCGGTCGATACGGGGTGATGCCGGCGTTTGGCGACCGTCTCGACGATACCCAGATCCGGCTGCTGGTGGCATACCTGACCCGAATGTAGGAGGGCCTTCAGGCCCGATCGCGGCGGACCCGTCGGAGAGGGCCCTCAGGGCCCTCCGGCTCGCGGCTAAAGCCGCTCCTACCGAGCTCGACGCGTACGGCACCTGACCCGCATGTAGGAGGGCCTTCAGGCCCGATCCCCGCAACGCCGGACGCTGAGCCTGTATAATTGCCGGTCCACTGGAGGCTTTGCATGACCCCGCACCAAGACGTCGTCGCCGAAATAGACAAGCTGCCTGACGGGCCGGAGATCGGCGCGCTGTTCGATTTCGACGGCACGATTATCGCCGGCTACTCCGTTACGGCTTTCATCCGCGAGCAGATTCGCCGCGGCCATCTGTCCCCGCGCGAGCTCGCGGAACTGCTCAGCGCGATGGCGAGTTTCGGTCTCGGCGACTCCGGGTTTTCGGCAATGATGCTCGCCGCGTCGCAGTTTCTGCGCGGCATCCGCGAGGATAGTTACGCGAACTTCGGCGAGGAGCTGTTCGAGTCCCATATCGCACGCCTGATTTATCCCGAAACCCGGGCGTTGATCGACGCGCACGCGGCGAAAGGGCACACCGTCGCGATCATCTCGTCTGCGACGCCTTACCAGGTGCGGCCGACGGCGCGCGAGCTGGGCGTCGAGCACGTGCTGTGCTCGGAACTCGAGGTCAAAGACGGCGTATTCACCGGTGCCGTGATCAAGCCGACCTGCTTCGGTCCCGGCAAAGTCACGGCCGCCGAATCGCTTGCCGAGCGTTTCGGCGTTGATCTCGACAAGAGTTATTTCTATTCCGACAGTTATGACGACATTCAGCTGCTCGAGCGCGTCGGCAATCCTCGCCCGCTGAATCCGAGCAGCCGGCTGCTGTCGGTTGCCGAACGCCGCGGCTGGCCGGTGCGCCGCTTCGGCAGCCGAGGCGGGCTGAAGCCGAGCTACGTGCTGCGATCGCTGATGGTGCCGTTCAGCCTCGTCGGTTCGTTCTTCGCGGGATTGCCGATTTGGGCGCTGACCGGCAGCAAACGCGACGCGCTGAATTTCTCGGTGTCGCTGTTTGCCGATACCGCGAGCGCGCTGATCGGGCTCAACCTCAGGGTCAAGGGCGAACAGCACCTGTGGTCGGATCGGCCCGCCGTCTTCATCTTCAATCACCAGAGCAATGTCGACCTCGTCATCATGTCGCGGCTGTTGCGCCGCGATATCACCGGCGTCGGCAAGCGCGAAATTCGCGACATGCCGATTATCGGGCGCGTCATGGAAGCCGCCGGCGTCGTGTTGATCGACCGCCGCAACACGGAGAGCGCGATCGAGGCCATGAAGCCCCTCGTCGATGCGATGCGCGTCGAAGGAAAATCGGTTGCATTGTCGCCGGAAGGCACGCGCACTTTGACGACGCGCCTGGCCGAATTCAAGAAAGGCGCGTTCCATCTTGCAATGCAGGCGGGCGTGCCAATCGTCCCGATCGTCATTCACAACTCGAGCGATGTGCAGCCGAAGGGCGACTTCATCTTTCACCCCGGCACCGTCGAAGTCGAGGTGCTGCCGCCGGTCGATACCAGCAAGTGGTCGCCGGAGACGGTCGACAAGCACGTCAATGACGTGCGAAACATGTACCTGCGGGCGCTGAACCAGATCAAGGTCGCCCACAGTGTCGCTACACCCGTTGCCTCGGAGAAATCCTGATGGATCAGCTCAGCCCGCAGGATGCCCAGTTCCTGTACATGGAATCGGACGATAACCTGACGCACGTCACGTCGATCGGCATTTTCGACCCGACGACCGTTCCGGGCGGCGAGGTGGTGCGGTTCAAGGACATCATCGAACACGTCCGCAGCCGCCTGCACATGAATCCACTGTTTAAGCGCAAGCTCGTGCGCGTGCCGCTGGAGCTCGATTTCCCCTACTGGGTCGATGATGACAGCTTCGACATCGAGAACCACGTGCTGCACGGCCGCCTGCCCAAACCCGGCGACTGGCGGCAATTCTGCATTCACATGGCCCGCTACCATTCGCGGCCGCTCGATATGCGGCGGCCGCTGTGGGAGATGTACGTCGTCGAGGGGCTCGGCAATGTCGACTGGCTGCCGAAGGGCGCATACGCGATTGCCACGAAGATCCACCATGCCGCCGTCGACGGCAAATCGATCACCGATTTCTTCGGCGCGATGGCCGATATCGACAATAAGGGCACGCCGGCGATTCCGCTGAATACGGCGAAGCTGACGCGCAGTCCGCAGCCGAGCCTGCTCGACATGGGAGTACGCGCAGCGTGGCATACCGTGCGTTCCCCGGTCGGCATGATCGACGCCGTTATGCGGGCAACGCCGAGCATCTACAACATGGCGGCGGGCGCGCTGCGCAAGGACAATCGTCAGCGCAATAGCGTTCCGGACACACGCTTTAACGGGCAGGTGTCTGCGCACAAGATGTTCGACGCGATGCGCGCCAGTCTCGACGACCTCAAGGCAATCCGCGTGGCCGTGCCGGGTAGCACGATCAATGACGTGATCCTCGCCGTCTGCGGTGGCGGGCTGCGCCGCTACCTCGAGCACCACAACGAACTGCCGTCGCAGTCGCTCGTTGCATGGGTGCCGATCAATGCACGTACGTCGGCAGCATCGCCGAACGACATGCCCGGTAACCGCGTCACGTCGATGACGGCGCCGATCTTTACTGACGTCGAGGATCCGATCGAACGTCTCGAATATGTCATGCAGGCGACGCAGCAGAGCAAAGCCGCCAAGTCCGGCGTGTCTGCACGGTTGATGACGGACCTCAGCCAGCATGTCCCGGCGGCGACACAGGTTGTTGCGAGCCGACTCGTATTAAGCACCGGCGGCACGCAGAAAATGTGCAACCTGTTCATCTCGAACGTACCCGGGCCGCAGCTGCCGCTCTACATGACCGGCGCCCTGCAGGTCGGCGCATTCGGCATGGCGCCGCTGGCCAACGGTATGGGGCTGTTCATTGCGACGCCGAGCTACAACGGCGTCGTGACGTTCAACGTCACGTCGACGCGCGAAATCATGCCGGACATCCAGTTCTTCATCGAATGCCTGCAGCGGTCCCTCGACGATTTCAAAGCCGCTATCAAGCCGCCGGCGAAGGAGAAAAAGTCCAAGCGCAAGGTGCAAGCCGTCAAGTCCAAGGCCGCCGGTAACGGCGAACGGCCGACCGCCTGAGCCGACCACGCTGTCAGCCGGGTCAGGCGTCTGTCTGGAGCTAGTCGTCTTCCAGCGCTGAATTCGCCGGGTCGCGAAGAACCGCCAGTGCCAGCGCTGTTGCATAGATGCTGCGCCGCAGCTCGTCCGGTACATCGTTGACGACGAAGATGGTCGGATTGACGTCGGTCAACTCAAGCGCGGCAACGGTCCGGGTTCCCTGCATCATCAAATATCCGACCGGCGGTTGCGACTGCAGCTTCGTGCCCTTGTAGCGATGCACCGATTCGATCAACAGGTGCTGGCCGAACACCGCCGACTCGCCGCGGCGCAGATCCTGCGCGAGGAAGCGCTGCTTGAAACCATCCGGTTTAGGCTGCCCGACGGCTAACCGGGCGCCGAGCAGCTGGCCGCCCTGGCGGAATTCGCACTGGTACGTCAGCTTTTTGGGATCGAACGTGACGATGTCGATCGTCACGGCCTTTTTCGAGAACTCGCACTCGGCACTGACGAGTTCCGCGGCGTCGTCCTGGCGCAACGTGAACGAGGATTTACCCTTGTTGGATACGTACAGCGGATCGAAGATTCCGAGCCGGGATTCGCCGCGACGAAATTCGCCCTGGTAGCCGGGAAAGTCGAATGTCCCCTTGTTGTAACCGCCAAATCCGCGTATCGGGATTCGATCGCTGGCGCCGTCAAGTTCAGGGGGTAACTGGATTTGTGCCGTCGCCAATCCGAGAGCGGACAGGCCGAGCAGCACGTTAACAACAACGCCACTCATGGCTGGATCTCCGGGACGAGACCGTCGTTCACCCCGAACGCGGTTGCGGCCCGGGAGACCACAGCCCGCACTTCGGGCGTCGACGGCGTCGGCCCAATGCAATGACGGGCGCAATCATACGCCCGCGCGCGGCGCAGTCAATCCAGATAAATTGAGGAAATTCAGCTGTTTGGTGACGCAGCAGGCGGCGTGTGGGCGGCGGCAGCCGCGCTGCGGAGCTACGCTTCGAGCCGGTGCTGGCCGAACGGTCCCGGCGACGCCTCGTTGAGCACGGCACAAACCTTGTCGCAGATTTCCTGCGGATCGCAGGGCACGCTGAGGGTATGAACTGCACTCAGCGAGTTGTTGCCGGATACGTGAAAGGACTTCGAGTCGCCGACCATCAGCAGCACCTGCATTTCCGGGCGCAGCTTCTTGGTCACGGTCGCGAGTTCGACGCCCGAAAAATGCGGCATCGACGCTGCGGCCAGCAGCAGGTCGGCGCCCTCGACGAGCAGTTCCCGAAAGCCAGCGCGGCTGTCGGCCGTGTGTACGACGTCGTAGCCGAGGCGACGCAGCAACACGGTCGTGTCCTTGCGACGCGCGTCGTTGTCGTCGACGAGCAATATCCGGGCCGCGTGTCTGGCGGGTCCGCTGTTCATCAGGCAATGATCCCTGGCAGTTCCATATGCCTGCCGCGCAGGCAGCTCGGCAGACGAAATCCCAGCGGCGTATTCAACAGATGTTCTGTCGCTTCCGGTATCGGGAAATCGCTGAATATGGTCGGGTATTTCCCCTAATTCTGCCCTCGGCGCGCCGCGCAAAGGCCCCGTCCAGAACGTTGCCCCGCCAGACTGCTTCTATCGCAAGTTACCGGAAATTCAGGGTTTTCCCGATAGGTGAACGCAGCGGCATCTGGCAGTCTGGACGACATCCGAGACTTGGAGCGGGGGCCCTGAAGCTCCGGGCCCAGCGACGATATGGGTGAGATTGCTGAAGATTCAGCCGTCGCGGCAGCGCCGGCCGTCCGGGCCAGCATGCCGGTTATCGTTGCCGGCGTCGCGCTGACCGCCGCGGTCATTGCGATGCTCGAGTACTCGCGCCGCGCTGGTATTGCAGTGCCGGTGCCGTTCCTGCTCCTCTATATCAGCGTCGTCCTGGCGGCCGTAATCACCGGTATTCGAGGCGGCCTCGTTGCCGCGACGCTGGCATCCGGGTTCGTAATTTACTGTGCGGCGATCGGCTACGGGCCGGACAACCTGACAGGCGGCGCGCTGCAGGTCGCGGCCGGCGTCGGCCTCGCCTTTTTCGCCGGTGGCTTCCTCGGCTATACCCGCGATTCCAAGCTGCGCCTGATTGCGGCGCTGCGACAGCGCGAAGCGCTGCTGGAGGACGCGAGGCGAGAGCTCGCCCGACAGGTCGAGCAACGCGGCGACGAGCTCGCCGGGCTGACGACGGAGTTCAGCCGTCTGCGAAATCAAATGAGCAGCGCCACGCGTCATTCACCTGCCGGTGTTGTCGTCATCGATGCGCAACGACAGGTCGAATCCGCGAACGATGCGGCGCTCCGCATGTTCAGCATCGATTCTGAGGAAGATAGTCGTGTTGATTTGGATGAGTTCCTGGCAACCCGCGAGATCTGGATCGACGGCAGGCGCGCGGGCGGAGACGATTACGGACCGCTGAAAAAGGCGGTCAGAGAAGGCATTGTTGTCGACAGCGTCGATATGCGAGTGGTGCAGCCGGACGGGACCATTCGCTGGATCCGCGGTTCGTTTGCGCCGATCCGAAACGAATTGGGTGGTATCGACGGTGCCACCGCAATCCTGATCGACGTGACCGACAAAATGAAAACGCGGTTCAAGCTCGAAGAGCTGTCGCGGCGATTGTTGCACGTTCAAGAGGCCGAGCGGTCCTACATCGCGCGCGAATTACACGACGAAATTGGACAGCACCTGACGGGCATCAAGATGTTCCTCCATAGTGCTGCGCGGCAAATCGAAGATCCTGACCTGCTGGACGAGAGCATCGATCGCATCGACCAGCTGATGACAACGGTGCGCAATCTTGCCGTCGAGTTCCGGCCGTCGGTTCTGGATGATCTCGGGCTCGAAGCCGCGTTACGCTGGTACATCGACCGGCAACAGGCGCCCGAAGGCTGCAGTATCACGCTCGATACAGAAGCGTCGGACGAGTCGCTGTCGGCCGGCGCGATCACTGCCGCCTTTCGTATCGTCCAGGAGGGTATCAGCAACGCGCTTCGGCATGCCGGGGCATCGACCATTGCCATTCGCCTGTACAATGTAGGTACGCAGTTCGGCATCGATATCAGCGATGACGGCCGCGGATTCGATCGTGATAACGCCGGTCACAAAGGCGGATTCGGCCTGATGTTCATGCAGGAACGCGTGCGGGAACTGGACGGCACGCTGACCATCGATACAAGCCCGGGACGCGGCACGAAGATCTCGGCCTGTTTCCCGGCCAACGCAAGCGCTTGATATGACGAAAATCCGGGTCGCATTGGTCGATGATCACCAGCTCGTGCGGGATGGCCTGAAATCGATTTTGTCGTCGATCGGGGATGTCGAAGTCGTCGGCGAAGCCAGCGACGGTCATGCAGCGATCAAACTTTGCGGTAACTTCGACATTGACGTCGTGATCATGGACATCGCAATGTCGGGACTCAACGGCCTCGACGCAACGAAGCGCATCACCGAAAAGCACCCGGATATCAAAGTGCTCATCCTGTCGATGTACGACAGCGAGGAGTACATCGCGCGCTCGATGCAGCACGGCGCCCGCGGCTACCTGCTGAAGAATGCGCAGCCGCAAGAGTTCGAGGATGCGATCCGCAAGGTCGCCTCCGGCGCGGTTTACCTGAGCCCGGAAATCGGCGAACAGATGCGTCGTCACCTGATCAACAAGCGGTCCGAAGGCGATTCGCTGGACCAACTGTCGACACGGCAGCGCGAGATCCTGCAGGCAATCGCCGAGGGCAAGTCGACCAGGGACATCGCCGAGCTGCTGTCCATCAGCCCGAAGACGGTCGAGACGCACCGCGGCCACCTGATGCAAAAACTCGATATACACGACATCGCCGGGCTGGTTCGCTACGCCATCAAGCACGGGCTGGTCACGATCGACTGACGCCGTAAATTGTCGGCACAACGAATCGCGGAACTACTATACTTGGTCTAAAACAACGGCCCGCCAATGGGCCAGAGTCCAAGGGGGTTCGCGTGATCGAGTTCGAATTAAACGGCAAGACGGTCAGCTCCGACAGCCCGGCGGATACGCCGCTGCTGTGGGTGATTCGGGACGAGCTGAAGCTCAAGGGCACGAAATTTGGCTGCGGCATCGCGATGTGCGGCGCCTGCACGGTGCATATCGACGGCACGGCAAACCGCTCGTGCGTATTGCCGGTCAGCGGCGTCGCCGGGCGCAAGGTGACGACGATCGAGGGCCTGGACTCGCCTCAGGGCAAGGCATTGCAGGA
>JBFIQH010000052.1:0-15901 GCA_041609735.1 Woeseiaceae bacterium
CAGGCTTCGAGCTCGACGGCAAGCTCGAGCAATGGCTGCATGTCGTCGACGCTGCGCGGGAACGCGTTGATCATGCAGCCGAGATCGTGCTTCCGGTAAAGAGGGCGCAGCGCGAGACACTCTGCGATTTCTTCCACGGCAGGATCGAGACAGACGCCGTCGTAGCCGGCGGCGGCGATTTTCGCGAAGCTTTCCGCCGGATTGGGTTCCGTGCAGCCCGGGCGACGCAATTCCATTGCCCACAGCGACTGGTAGATTTCAAGCCGCTGCACTGTTCCGCCGGTCCTTGCCGATAACCAGTGCGTCGACGGCGACTACGCCGTCCGGCAGCGCGATGATCGGGTTGACGTCGATTTCGCCGATGACGTCGGCGAGCTTCGCGACCATCGCCGAGAACCGTGCCGCGGTGTCACAGAACGCGTCGATATCCGATGCGGGTGCGCCACGCACGCCGTCGAACAACGGGCGCATTGTCAGCCGGTCGAGGCAGCGCCTTGCATGTGCCGCATCGAACGGCGGCAACGCGAACGTCACGTCCCGAATCACCTCGGCGAGCACGCCGCCGAATCCAATCAGCACGATCGGGCCGAACTGCGGGTCGCGGCGCACGCCGAGGAACAGTTCGACGCCACCGGTGATCATAGGCGCAACGAATGCGTCCGGCCCCAGCCGTGATTCGAGTGCGTTGAAACTATTGCGAAGCGACGCAGCGTCTGCGATATCGAGCACGACACCCTGCTGTTCCGTCTTGTGCAGGACTCCCTCGCGCGCCGTTTTGAGAACGACCGGGTAACCGCATTGCCTGGCAGCGCGTTCCGCCTCGTCCGCCGATCGCACAAACGCCGGCCGTGACGTCTCGATACCGAACGCCCGCAGCATCTCCAGCGCTTCGGCTTCGCCGAGCGCTTCGCCATCATCGAGCCTGTCGTCCCAATGCGCGACGATGCGCTCGTCGACCCGTGGGACCGACGCGGCAGGCCGCAGCAGGAAATCGCGGTGGGAAAACAGGGCTCGCACGCCAACCAAGAACGACCGAAGACCGTCGAGCACGGGGAAGCCGGCGTGCGTGCTTTTGATGACGGCCTCATCCGCGCCGGTGCCGGCACGCGCCGAAACCAGCGCAACCGGCTTGCCGGACTGCGCATGTGCATGCTGCATGTACGACAGGTAGCTCGCGTAGATGCCGCCGCCCGGCGCCCGATCGTGGACGACGGCGCCCATCGCCGCGCCACTGTCCTGCATCATCAGTGTCAGGCACTCGGTCATCTGCTGGCCGGCATTCGGGCCACCGCGGCTCCAGGCATCCAGCGGGTTTACCGCCGGCAGTTCAGGATCGAGCACATTTTCCAGTGCTGCGATGGTCGCGGGCTGCAGCTCGGTCATCGGCACGCCGATCTCCTCCGCCATGTCGAACATCAATTGCCGCTCGCCGCCGGAATCGTGCAGAGACACGAGGCCGCCCATGCCAACCGGCGACAGCTCGGCGAACAGGATCAATGCGGTCGTCCATGCGTCCTGGTCGTAGACGCGCTGCACACCGTAACGATCGAACAGCGCATCGTAGGCTGCGTCGTCGCCGGCCATGGCACCGGAGTGCGATACCGTGAGTTCACGTGACTTCTCGGTACGGCCCACCTTGAGCACGACGATCGGGACGCGACGGTCGCAGGCCTTCTCGAGCGCTTTCCGGAATCCCTGCGGATTGCGGGCGGTCTCGACGAACAGCCCGACGGCGCGCGTTTCGGGAAGATCGAGCACGAAGTCGAGGTACTCGTCCATCGTCACGCCGATCTCGTTGCCGGTCGAAATCGCGAAGTTGATGCGCAGGCGTTCCTCGCAGTCGATGATGCCGGACATGCCCGAACCGGAATGGCTGATGATCGCGACGTTGCCGGGCGCTGCGTGCATCGTGCTGTCGAAGCCGCACGCCCAGACCTTGTCGCGCACGTTGTAAAAGCCCATGCCGTTCGCGCCGCAGACCAGCATGCCGGCCCTTTTTGTCTTGCGGCGCACGCGTTCCTTCAGCGGCGGATCGGTGTCGTCATCCAGGATCAGCGAGGTCATGATGACGGCGGCAGGAATTCCCGCCTCGATCGCATCGTCGAGCGCCGGCTCGAGGTTCGCGTCGGCGACGGCGAAGATGACGAGATCCGGACGCTGCGGCAATCCCTCCAATGACGCAAAACATCGCATGCCGTTGATGTCGTCATAGACCGGGTTGACAGGGTAGACGTCGCCCACGAAACCACCGCGGCGCAGGTTCTCGAGCACCCATTCGCCCATCGAATCCTCGCGCGCCGATGCGCCGACGACGGCGACACGGCGCGGGCGAAGCAGCGGCTCGAGGCGATGGCTCATGTCAGCTGCCGGCTACCGGGATCAGTAGGGCCCTGGCGGTGTGGCGCTACGGCGCGGCGGGAACCAGAACGGCTTGTCGACGACGGTCGCGCGCGCCATCGTGCGATTCCAGTGCATTTCGCGCTGGTAGTAAACCTCGACCCAGACGTGGCTGCCGGGTTTGCCGTGCGGCGTGCGCACGGTGCCGAGCGCAATGTTCTGCTTACAGACCGGCGACCAGACAGCCGAGGTGATGAATCCTATCTCTTTCTTGTTCTTTTTCGGTTTCTCGAAAATATAGGAATTGTGTGCGGTCTTGTTGCCGTCGATATCGAGCTTGACGAGCCGCCATCGCGAACCGTTGCGTTGCTCGTCGGCGAGCGCGCGGCGCCCGTTGAAAACAGGTTTCTTGAAGTCGACGAGCCAGTCGAGGCCGAGTTCGAGCGGCGAACGCGAGCGGCCCGTGCGCACCGTCTCGTCGGCCGGCAGGAATTCCATGTAGGCGGCGAGAAATCCAGCCTCGATGCGCGCGTGCTCGAGTGCATGGGTGCCGATTGCGCGAATACCGTGCAGCTCGCCGGCGGCGAACAGTTCGTCCCACAGCGTTTCCGCCTTGTCCGGGTCGATCCAGAGTTCGTAGCCGAGGTCGCCGGTAAATCCGGTCCGCGACACCATCAACTCGCTGCCGTGGAAGTCGACGTGCATCAGGCCAAACGGCTTCAGCTCGTCGAGGCCCTTGATGCCCATGTTTTTCAGCACCGAATACGACGTCGGTCCCTGCACCGCCAGCGCTGCGACGTCGGCCGTCTCGTGCCTGATGTCTACGTCGAATCCGATCGTCGATTCATGCAGCCAGGCATAGTGGCGTTCCTGCGAACACAAACGGTATTCGCCTTCGCGCAGGTGGAAGATCGTGCCGTCGTCGATGACCTGCCCGTGGTCGTCGCACCAGACGGCATACGCAACACGGCCCGGCTTGATCTTGGCCATGTCGCGCGTCACGAGGCGGTTCAGGTACGCGAGCGAGTCCGGGCCCGTGATGCGGTACTTGGTCATCGGCGTCAGGTCGAACACGGCCGTTGCGTTGCGAATCGCGAAGTACTCGGTGTCGGCGCAGTACAGCGCATCGGCGCTCGAGTAACCTTTCCACTCGTGCCAGGTGTTCAGCGTGTCGAGCTTTTCCAGCCGCGAGTAGAACGGCGTCTTCAACCGCCCCTGCGGGACTTCGGCCGGTGATCTTTCAGCGCTGCTCATGCCACTTTCTCCCGCTTCAGGATTGCGCGCGCGGCATTGCGGCCGGCCGCGCCGCTGACGCCGCCGCCCGGGTGCGCGCCGGCACCGCACAGCCACAGGCCATCCATCGGCAGCCGGTACTGTGCCGCGCCACTGACCGGACGCACGAACAGGAACTGGTCGAGTGTCAGCTCGCCCTGGTGCCAGTGCCCACCGGTCAGGTGAAATTCGCGCTCGATATCGGCGGGCGTCAGCAGTTCGCTCGCGGTCACGCGTTGCTCGATGTCCGGTGCGTACGTAGCCAGCGTCTGCATGATGACTTTCATCAATGCGTTACGGCTGTCATCGGTCCAGCCGCCCTTCAGTCCATAAGGCGCGTACTGCACGACGGCTGACAACACCTGCTTGCCGGCGGGCGCCATCGATTCGTCGCGGAACGCCGGGAATGTCATTTCGATGACCGGCTCTGGTGAAAACTCGCCGTACTTGGCCGGGTTGAACGCGCGTTCGACGTAGTGTTCGTCCGGCGCGATAACAACGCGGCCCGCAAAATCCTTCTTTGCCAGGCCCTCGATCGTCGGCAATCCGTCGAGCGCAAGATGCAGCTTCGCGGCGTTGCCCTTGGCGCGCATACGATTGATGCGCTGCGCGAAGCCGGTTTCGACATGCTGCGCGCCGAGCAATTCCAGGACGGTCCGCTTCGGGTCTGCATTTGACACCACCGTGTAGCTTTCGAACGCCTCGCCGCTCTCGGTTTCAACGCCGACGACGCGGCCGTCGCGAACGACGATTCTGCGTACCGGCAGGCCGGTGCGAACGGTCGCACCGGCGCTGCGCGCCGCATGCGCAAGCTCGTCGCAGACGGCACCCATGCCGCCCTTCGGCATCGCCGCGCGGCCGTGATTGCCGGCGAGCCGATACAGGTAGGTCATCATCGTGCTTGGCGAGCGCGGTCCGAGGTGCGTGCCGAGCACCGCGTCGAGGCTGAGCGCACCTTTTAACGGGCCGCTCGAAAATCGCTCGACGAGTTCATCGTGAATATTCATGCCGATGAGCCGCAGGAACTCCCGCATCTCGACCTTGCCGAGCCGGCGAATATCGAAGCCGAGCTGCGCGAGCGTGAGCAGGTCGCCCTTGTCTTTCGTACCGAGGCGCGGCGGCGGCTTGTTCAGGTAGGTTCGAAGCAGGTCCGCGTAACGCGCGACGCGTTTTCTGAACTGCCGCAGTTCGTCAGCATCCTCGTCGGATACGCCATCAACGCCTTCGTCGCTGATGCGGACGTGCTTGCCGTCCGGCGATAACGCTATCGTTGTGATGTTGTCCGCGGCGAGCGCGGGCTTCAGTCCAAGTTCCTTCCGGACGATCGGCTGCAGCTGGTACAGCAGGTGCGCACAGGCCGACACGGAGTAACCGTCGGCAAACTCGCGGGTGATTGCGGCGCCACCGACCTGCTCGTTGGCTTCGAGAACCAACACCTGTTTGCCGGCCCTGGCGAGCAAGGTCGCGCAGACGAGCCCGTTGTGCCCGGCGCCGATGATGATGGCATCGTAGCGATCAGTCATCGCCGAAATTCTCCGGTACCGTATTGGGCCGCTTCAGGTCGCTGAGGATCTCGCGTGCTGCATTCGCGCCCGGTGCCGCCATGACGCCGCCGCCAGGGTGTGTGCTGGATCCGCACATGTACAGCCCGCCGACCGGGCCGCGGTATTGCGCGTAACCCGGAATCGGGCGGTTGAACAGCAGCTGGTCCATCGTCAGCTCGCCATGAAAAATATTGCCCTCGGTGATGCCGATTTCGTTCTCGATATCCTGCGGCGTGCGGATCTCGACGTGCAGGATCAGGTCCTTGAAATCGGGGCTGTAATTGCTGATCTGGTCGATGACGGTTTTACCGAAGGCGTCACGCTCCTCGCTCGTCCAGGCGCGGCCCTCGATCTGGTGCGGGCAGTACTGCACGAAACAGCTCATGAAGTGCTTGCCGGGCGGCGCCATCGTCGGGTCATTCAGCGTCGGGATCAGCATGTCGACGTAGGGGTCCTTCGACCAGGTGCCCGCTTTCCAGTCGTCGTAGGCGCGCTCCATGCGCTCCATCGAATCGATGAAGTGCATGTCACTGTGCATCAGCGAACTGCCTTTCGGCAGCGCCGGGAACGTCGGCAAGCCGTCGAGCGCAATATTCAGCTTGCCCGACGAACCGCGGATCTTGAAGTTCTTGACGCGCCGGTAGAAGTCGGCGGGCAGGTCGCTTTCGTCCATGCAGTTCAGGAAGGTTCGCTTGACGTCCATCGCCGATACGACGATGCGCCCCGCGACTTCGTCGCCATTGTCGAGCCCGACCCCGGCTACCTTGCCGTTCCTGACGATGATCTTGTCGACGCCGGCCTCGGTACGCAATTCGCCGCCGGCGGCCTGGAATGCGCCGGCGATCGATTTCGACACGGCGCCCATACCGCCACGAGCGAAGCCCCAGCTGCCGACGTTGCCGTCGACTTCGCCCATGTAGTGATGCAGCAGCACGTAGGCCGTGCCGGGCGAATGAACGCCGAGCGCGGTGCCAATAATGCCGCTGGGGGACCTCGCAGCTTTGATCACGTCCGTTTCGAAGTACTCGTCGAGGTACTCGGCAACGCTCATCGTCCAGAAGCGGATCGTCTCGTACATCCGGTCCTCGCCCATCTCGAGGAACTTGCCGCCGATCTTCATCAGCTCGCGGATGTCGCTCGGCCTGAACGATGTCGGGTCCGGTGCCGTGCTCAGCAGGAACTGCCGGATAAAGCGACACTGTCGCATCGTGTCGGCCGAATAGCGCTTGTACGAATCGGCATCGCGGCGCGAGAAGCGGGCCGTCTCGCGGTACGCGACCTCCTCGTCATGGTACGACCCGTAGTAGTCGCCGTTCTCCATGAACGTCACCGAGCCGCCGTACGGCGTGACCTGCAGCCCGTGCTTGTGCAGTTCGAGCGCACGGTAGATCTCGGGGCGCAGCAAGCTGCAGACATAGGAGCAATTCGAGTAGATCCAGTCCTTGTAAAGATTGCGGCTGACCGCCGCACCGCCGATGTAGTCGTTCTTTTCGACGCACACGACATCGAGTCCCGCCTTGGCGAGAAATGCGGCGGTCGTCAGGCCATTGTGACCTGCGCCGACAACAATCGCGTCATAGGTTTTCATGCATTCCCGCTCGCCTGTAGGCCCTGTTGCTGCGTTGCTGCAGAACCGCTGCTAGCGGCTCGCACTCTTTGGCGGGGCCTTTTTCATTTTATTGATCGTAATGTCCACGGCCGTTTCGAACTTGTCCAGCGTTTCATCGAGACATTCCACATTGTGAGCCTCGCACAGAAACCACGGTTCACGCGAGTCCGGTTCGACAAGAATGCCGAGTTCGTGCAGTTCCGGCGCAAGAGCATCGTAGAATTCATAGTCGGATTCCAGCCATCCTCGATAGTCGTCCGGCGCTTCGTCGGCAAAGAACAATCCCATCAACGCCGGATGCCCGGTAAAGCTGTGCGGTATGCCGCGGCGCTTGAGTATTCGCTCCAGGCCTGCCTGCAGCTTGCGTCCGTACGTCGCAATGTCCTCGAGCGCGGTCGTCTCGTCGAGAATCTCCAGCGTCTTGTGCGCGGCAGCGAGCGATACCGAATGGCCGGTAAATGTGCCGCCGTGAACGACGCCGTCGCCAATGTGGCGCATGATGTCCTCGCGGCCGGCAACGACGGCGAGCGGATAGCCGTTGCCGATCGCTTTCGCGAACGTACAAACGTCGGCCTTGACGCCGAACAGTTCCTGTACGCCGCCTTTCGCAACGCGGAATCCGGTCTTGACCTCGTCGATAACGAGCGCGACATTGTACCTGTCGCAAAGCTCGCGCACGGCCTGCAGGTATTCCCTGGTAGCGGTAATCGCACAACAGTTGCCCATGATCGGTTCGATCAGGAATGCGCCGATGTCGTTGTGGTATTTCTTCAGCAGGTCTTCGGCGACATTCGCGTCGTTCAGCGGTACCGGGTAGGTCAGGCGTTTCGTGATCTTCGGCACGCCGTCGCCGAACGGTAGTATCGGCGGGTCTCCGTCTTTCGGATCCCAGTCTTCGACGTCGGAGTACCACATGACTTCGCTGAAGACACCGTGGTAACCGCCTTCCACAACGATATGTGCATCCTTGCCGGTTGCGGCGCGCGCGACGCGCAAAGCCGCCATGACGGCCTCGGTGCCCGAGTTCGACAGCCGCACGAGCTCGGCGGCCGGTACCATGCGGCGAATCCTGCAGGCCAGTTCGTATTCGAGCTCGGTCGACAGCGCAAAAACTCCGCCAACGTCCATGCCGCGCATTGCCGCCTCGTCGACCCGCGGGTCTGCATAGCCGAGGATAATCGGCCCGTAAGCGAGCCGGTAATCGATGTACTCGTTGTCGTCGATGTCCCAGACGCGGCCTCCCTTGCCGCGCTTCACATAGATCGTCTTGTCGTCACCCCAGTAGCGAAAATTGGACGACACCCCGAGCGGCAGGCGGCCGGTCGCTTTCCGAAAATGGGCATTCGAATTTCTCAGGCACCGCATAGATCCTCCTGGTAACGGCCGTTAAAGCTTCTCACGAGACCCCGGGTCGCGTCCAGAAAAATGAATGAGTATTCATTCATATTATGGCATTATGCAGTGCCGGAAGCCGCGCCGCTCGCGGCCCGCACTCGCTTGGAGGTCACCAGAACCGCCATGACTGTTGCCACCAATCAGAAGCCCTCGCGCACGGCTTCGCGCGAAATGCGTCGCCGCCAGCTGATCGACGCGACGATGAAATGCATTGGCCGCAAGGGCATCGGCGGAACGACGCTCGGCGATGTCGCCCGCGAAGCAGGCCTGTCAGCCGGCATCGTTAACCTGCACTTCAAGAGCAAGGACAACCTGCTGCGGGAAACGCTGCGCACTCTGGCCGGCGAGTACCGCGCAGAGTTCGAGCGTGAAGTCGGGCGCGAGCATCGCACGGCCGCCGAAAGACTGCTGGCCCTGATGGAACTCGACATCCGCCCGGCCGTTTGCCAGCCGAGCAAGCTCGCGGTCTGGTTCGCGTTCTGGGGTGAAGTAAAGTCCCGGCCGACGTACCGCCGCATCTGCGATGAGCTGGACCGCCATTACGACGATGTCGTTCAGGACCTTTGCGCGCAAATCATTGCGGAGGGCAATTACGAGCACGCCGATGCGGCATCGATTGCGCTGGCGCTGAATTCGATGACCAACGGCTTGTGGCTGTCGTGCCTGATCAACCCGAAAACCTGGCGCCGCAGCGACGCCGAGGCGGCCATCCGCGGTTACCTCGCCAGCACGTTTCCCGATCACTTTGACCGAGCACCCACGCCATGAAATCCGAACTGAGCAAGACCGCCCTCGAATGGCAACAGATCGCGCGCGAATACGCCGACGACTACCTGCAGCCGCACGAAGTCGACGCCGAACTGAACGGCGGCGAGCTCCCGGCCGATATCACGAAACGCAACAAGGCGCGCGCAATCGAACTCGGCCTGCCCGGCATCGATGTGCCGAAGCAGTACGGCGGGCTCGAACTCAGCCTCGAAGCACAGGTTGCCATCTGGGAGCAGCTCGGGCGCGTGACGAACGCGTTGTCGTGGTGTTTTTCGGAGCCGCAATCGTGGATGTTCGATGCCTGCACCGACGAACAGATCCAGCGCTGGGTGCTGCCGATGATGCGCGGCGAGCGCAAGGACTGCTACGCAATCACCGAGGCCGGCCCCGGTTCCGATATCTCGGGGCTCGAGGCGAAGGCGGTGCGCGATGGTGACGACTACGTGCTGAATGGCGAAAAATGGTACGTCACAAGCGGCAACCTCGCCGATTTCTTCTGGTTCCAGGCGCGTCTGCCCGACGAGGACGACGAAGCGTTGTTCCTCGTCGACCACGGAACATCGGGCATCGATATGACCGCCAACCCGCCCTTCTCGCACACGTATGCGGCGCATCACCCGACCTATCGCTTCACCGACGTTCGCATTCCAGTAAGCCAGCGGGTCGGCAAGCCCGGCGACGGCATGGCCTACACGCACAGCTGGTTTCGCCACGAGCGACTGATGATCGGCGCGCGCAGTTGCGGTGCTGCGGCGCGACTGATCGAAGAGGCAACCGCGTTCGCGAACGAGCGCATCATCGACGGCGCGCCACTGTCCGAGAAGCAGGCGATCCAGATGATGCTGGCGGACAGCGTCACGGAGCTGTGGGCATCACGGCTGATGACTTATGCAGCGGCGCGGTCGTCCGATCGCGGCGACGACCTGAAGACACAGCACGCGCGCTGCTCGATGGTCAAGCTGCACGTATCCGAGATGGCCAATCGGGTCGCCGACCGGGCGGTGCAGATCTTTGGCGGACGCGGCTATATGCGCGAAAACGTTGCCGAGCGCTTCTTTCGCGAGCTGCGGGTCGATCGGATCTGGGAAGGCACCAGTGAGATCCAGCGGCTGATCATCGCGCGTTGCCTGCTGAAGCGCGGGCTGGATGGTCTGTAATACACTTGTCGCTCGATCCCTGCGGGCGCCGCAGCGTATGGCAGCAAGAACACCGACCCCTCTGGCAGGCCTGGTCCTGATCGCCCTGATGTCCGCCGCCTGCTCCGACACCAGCGGATCAGGCAGCGGCGGCAACGTGGTCAATGTTTACAACTGGGCGGATTACATCGCGCCCGACACGCTCGAGAATTTCGAAGCCGAATTCGGCATCAAGGTCAATTACGACATCTACGACTCGTCCGAGGTCGTCGACGTCAAGCTGCTGGCCGGCAACTCCGGCTACGACGTTGTCGTGCACAGCAACCAGTTCTCGTCGCGGCTGACGCCGATCGGCGTGTTCCAGGAACTGGATTTTTCGCGGCTGCCGAACCTTGCCAATCTCGATCCGGCGGTCATGCAGAGCATTGACACCTACCCGAAGGTTCGCGGTTACCAGGTTCCGTATCACTGGGGCTCGACCGGTTACGCGTGGAACGTCGATATGGTGCGCGCGCGCCTGCCGAATCACCCGATGGACAGTGCCGACGTGTTGTTCGATCCGGTCGTCGTCGCGCAGCTCGCCGACTGTGGCATAACGCTGCTCGACAGCCCTACGGACCTGTTCCCGATGGTGCTGGCGTATCTCGGCCTCGACCCGAACGCCACCGATGCAGAAAGCCTCGGCGCCGCTGAGGCCCAGCTCAAGAAGGTGCGTCCGTACATTCGCTATTTCAGCAACCAGAAGATGATCTCGGACCTGCCGAACAAGGAGGTCTGTGTCGCGATGAGCTGGTCGGGCGACTACGCGCAGGCGGCGACACGCGCGCAAGAAGCGGGTATCGACATCGAGCTCGCATACACGATGCCGAAGGAGGGCTCCGGCCTCTGGATCGACGGCCTGTTCATCCCCAGCGACGCACCCAACGTCGACAACGCCTACCTGTTCATCAACTACCTGCTGCGCGCCGACGTTGCCGCCGATATCGCCAATACCGTGTTCTACGCAAACGCGAACGGCGCGTCGTGGCCGCTGATGAACACGGCCGTCCGTACCGATCCGGCGGTATTTCCTACCGAAGAAACCTGGGACCGGCTCTACCCTGTCCTGTCGCCGGACCCGAAGGACGAGCGGCCGCGAACCCGTGCCTTCGCGCGCGTCAAGAGTGGCATCTGATGGCGGCGGCTGGCGGCAGCGACGACACGTTCATCCGCATCCGCAATGTCAGCAAGCTGTTCGGCGACTTCGTTGCCGTCGACGACGTCAGTCTCGATATTCGCAGGAACGAGCTGTTTTCGATCCTCGGAGGCTCGGGCTGCGGTAAAACGACGCTGCTCCGCATGCTGGCCGGCTTCGAAGCGCCGTCATCGGGGTCGATCGAGATCGACGGCGTCGATGTGACGCGACAGCCGCCCTACGAGCGGCCGGTCAACATGATGTTCCAGTCCTACGCGGTTTTCCCGCATATGACGGTCGAGAAAAACATTGCTTATGGCCTGATAAAGGACAAGGTTTCGAAAGCGGAGATCGCGTCGCGTGTCGACGAGATGCTCGGGCTCGTCCAGCTCGAAAATTATCGGACCCGCAAGCCGGACCAGTTGTCCGGTGGCCAGAGCCAACGCGTCGCGCTAGCACGAGCGCTGATCAAGCGGCCGAAGGTCCTGCTGCTCGACGAGCCGCTGGCGGCGCTTGACAAGAAACTGCGCGAGCGTACGCAGTTCGAACTGATGAATATCCAGTACGAACTCGGCATTACCTTCATCGTCGTGACGCATGACCAGGAAGAGGCAATGACGCTCTCTACGCGTATCGCCGTCATGGACCAGGGCCGCTTCCGGCAGGTCGGCACACCGAAGGAAGTGTACGAGTTCCCGCAGAATCGCTTCGTCGCCGACTTTGTCGGCACGATCAATATATTCGCGGGAACCGTCGTCGAGATCGGCGACGACACGATATCGGTCGCGTGTGACGAGACCGGCACGACGCTGACAGCGCTCGGCCAACACCCGGTAGAAAAAGGCCAGAACGTGACGATTGCGGTGCGGCCCGAGAAAATCTTCATCGGCAAGGATGAACCGGAAAACGTGTTCGACGTCAGTCTGAAAGGCGTCGTCGACGACCTCGGCTACCTGGGCAACCGCTCGCTGTACCGGATACGGCTGCCGTCCGGGAAAATCGTCCAGGTCAGCTCGCAGAACCGGCGGCGTTCGGTACAGCGCTTTCTCGAATGGGAAGACCAGGTCTGGCTGAGCTGGCGGCCGCGCAGCGCCGCGGTGCTGGTCGACTGATGGCAGCGGCGGGCGACTCGGCACCGAACCGCGGCGATATCGTGTGGCGACGCGTCACCGTCGCAATTCCTTACCTTTGGCTGTTCGCGTTCTTCCTGTTGCCCTTCATCATCATCCTGAAAATCAGCCTTGCGGACCCCGTTATCGCGCAGCCGCCGTTCACGCCGATGTTTGACGAATCAGGCAACCTGTCGGTGACGCACGATAACTTTGCTTTTCTGCTCACCGACAAGTTGTACGCGATCACCTACCTGAAATCCGTCGTCGTCGCGGCGATTGCAACCTTGCTTTGCCTGGCGCTCGGATTCCCGATGGCTTACGGCATTGCCCGTGCAAGAGAGGAGGTGCGCAGCCTTTTGCTGCTGCTCGTCGTGTTGCCATTCTGGATTTCGTTTCTGCTGCGCGTTTATGCGTGGATGGGCTTACTGAACAACTACGGCGTCATCAACAATTTTCTGCTGTGGCTCGGCGCCATCGACCAGCCGATCCAGTTCCTGTACACCGACTTCGCAATTTTCATAGGCCTGACCTATTCGTATCTGCCTTTCATGATCCTGCCTCTCTATGCAACGCTGGAACGCATGGACCTGAGCCTCGTCGAAGCAGCGCAGGATCTCGGCGCATCGTCGACAACCGCGTTCTGGGACGTAACCTGGCCGCTGGCGCGCGCCGGTGTCGTCGCGGGCTGCCTGCTGGTTTTCATACCGGCGATGGGCGAATACGTCATCCCGTACCTGCTGGGTGGCGCGGACTCACTGCTGATCGGTCGCGTGCTGTTCGACGAGTTCTTCGTCAACCGCGACTGGCCGCTGGCCTCGGCCGTGGCGATCGTCTTGCTGCTGCTGCTCGTCGTACCCATCGTCCTGCTGCAGCGCAGCCAGGACCAGGCGGACGACGCCGTATGAAAAGCACCTCCCGTTTCCTCGTCTCTGTGCTGATATTCGGCTACGCGTTCCTGTATGTGCCGCTGATCCTAGTCATCGTCTACTCGTTCAATGACTCCCGGATCGCGACCGTCTGGGGCGGCTTCTCGACACGCTGGTACGGCGAGCTGCTGCGCAACGAGGATGTGTTGCAGGCCGGCGCGCTGAGCCTGCAAATCGCCGCGGTTTCCGCGACGCTCGCGACGATTCTCGGCACGATGGCGGGTCTCGCGCTGGCACGTTTCGGGCGCTTCAAGGGTCGTACGTTGTTGACCGGCATGATCACGTCGCCGATGGTCATGCCCGAAGTCATCACCGGCCTGTCGCTGTTGCTGTTATTCGTGACGCTGCAGCAGCTGACCGGCTGGCCCGGCCAGCGCGGCTTTTCGACCATAACGATCGCGCATACGACCTTCTCGATGGCCTATGTTGCCGTCATCGTGCGGTCGCGACTGATCGGCATGGACGAATCGCTCGAGGAAGCCGCGATGGACCTCGGCGGACGGCCGTCGCGTGTCGTCTTCGACATCACGCTGCCGCTGATTGCGCCGGCGATGATCGCCGGCTGGCTGCTCGCATTCACGCTGTCGCTCGACGATCTCGTCATCGCCAGCTTCGTCGCAGGCCCCGGCAGTAGCACGCTGCCGATGTACATTTTCTCCAAGGTCAAACTCGGCGTATCGCCCGACATCAATGCGCTGGCGACGCTGATTATCGTTTTTGTCTCAATTGGCGTTCTCGCCGCCTGGTTCGCGGCCCGGCGCCGGGCAGGATAGACACTGTCTGATGCCCCACTCCGTGCTTTTTCGCCCGCGTTGCGGCATGGTGTCTTTAACGACATATCGATGGAACGCGACATGAAAACTTTGAAATGCGACTTGTGCGACGCGACAGCCGAAGGCGAAACGTTCGAGGACTGGATGATGGCGCTGAGGCCCCATTACATGGAGGCACACGCCGACGTCACGAGCGATCCGAGCCGCGGTAAGGCCGAGATGGAACAATGGATGGCCGAAAACCGCGCCCGCTTCGACGCAGCATAGAATCGAATCGATGTCGAAACGCGTAGCGGTGATCACGGCCGGCGGCAGCGGTAAGGGTGCTGCCGGACCGGCCAGAATATCCGCGTCGATGGCGGTGTTACACGCGCGGTCCAGCGAGGCTGGCGGACCCGTATGGCAGCAACCCTCTAGCCATGGGCCTGCGGGCTCTGTGGGCTTCGTTTCGCGATATTCGTAGCCAGCGCGATCATCGATGACAGGTCCGCAAGATTGGCGGGCACGACCAGTGTATTGCCCGACTTCGCAAGCTTGCCGAATTCGTCGATGTACTGCTGAGCGACTCGCAGCTGCATCGCGGATTCGCCGCCCTCCGAAATCAGTGCCTGGCCGACCTGCCGCAATCCTTCGGCCGTCGCCTGCGCAACCGCCATGATCGCCGCGGCCTCGCCCTCGGCCTCGTTGATCTGCTGCTGCTTGGCCGCTTCGGATTCCTTGATGACGCGCTGCTTCTCGCCCTCGGCCTGGTTGATTTTCGCGTCGCGTTCACCCTCGGACGTGAGGATCACGGCGCGTTTCTCGCGCTCCGCACGCATCTGTTTCTCCATCGCAGTGAGCACGTCGTGCGGCGGATTGATGTTCTTGATCTCGTAGCGCATGACTTTGACGCCCCAGGGGTCAGACGCTTTGTCGAGCTCTTCGACGACGTTGGCATTGATCGTCCCGCGCTCCTCGAACGTTCGATCGAGATCGATCTTGCCGATCTCGCTGCGCAGGGTCGTCTGCGCCAGCTGCGAGATTGCAAACATATAATCGCCGATACCGTACGAAGCGCGCCCCGGGTCGAGGACCTGCATGTACAACACGCCATCGACGCCGACCTGCACGTTGTCTTTGGTAATGCAGACCTGTTCAGCGATGTCGACCGCCTGTTCCTTGAGCGTGTGCTTGTAGGCAATGCGCTCGATGAACGGGATCAGGATATGAAATCCGGCGTTTAGGACGCGGCTGAACTTACCGAGGCGCTCGACGACAAATGCATTTTGCTGCGGCACGACGACGGCCGTCTTGGCCAGGACGATAATGACGACGATGGCAATGGCCAGCGCTACATAGAGTGAGTTCATCAGGGGGTCCTCCCGTTCGGGCCGTTTTTTTGATCGTTGTTATTGAGTGTCGTTGCTGACGAAGAGGGTCAGCCCTTCGCTGCGTGTGACCCGGGCCTGCGTTCCACCGTCGATCCGCGTCGAACCTTCGTTCACGACCGTCCAGCTTGAGCCGCGAAAACTCGCTCGCACGGTTTTTCCGGGGTCGAGATCGGCCGGGATCAGCAGGGATTCGCCGGCGATGCCTTCGCGAAATCCAGGCACGTTGCCGCGAATCTTTTCGTACAGCGCCTTCCGGAACGTGAACATCGAGATTAGCGCCAGTGCGGCGAAAACGAGCCACTGCCCCCATTCCGGCATCGCGACACCGAACAGGCTCATGAGCCCGACCAGTGCCGCGGAAATGCCGAGAAACACGAGGTAGAACTGTGCGTCGATGGCCACCAGTTCGGCACCGAACAATAACGCGCCGAGAATCATCCAGCCCCACCAGGTCATAATGAACCCCTGCTTTTTCCCAAGGCTGG
>JBFIQH010000053.1:0-15880 GCA_041609735.1 Woeseiaceae bacterium
ACCGAATTAAGAGTTGGAATTACCGATCACGAAATCTGTGACGCCAACTCTTAATTCGGTTCGACCCCTTAAGTTAGAAAAAAAGGGGCCGAACCTTTTTAATCGGTTCGACCCCTTTTGTTCTGATTCGCCTTGCGGCTATGCAGTCATCGCGCTGCGCATTTTCTTGATTGCGTTGGCTTCGATCTGCCGGATACGCTCGGCAGATACGCCGTACACGTCGGCCAGTTCGTGCAGCGTTTTCTTTTCGTCGCTGAGCCAGCGGCTCATGACGATGTCCTTGCTGCGATCATCGAGCGTCTCGATGGCTTCGGCCATGCGGTCGGTCGCGTCGTCGTTCCAGTCGGCATTCTCGACCAGCGTTGCCGGGTCCGCGTTGGCGGCCGGCAGGTAGGCGGCCGGCGAGAAGGTGCGGTCGTCGTCGGCATCCGGCACCGGGTCGAACAACGCGTCGCGTGCGCTGAGGCGCTTCTCCATCTCGGTGACTTCCTTCGTACTGACGCCGAGATCTTTCGCAACGGCCTTCGTCTCGTCATGCGATAGCCAAGCGAGACTCTTCTTCGATTTGCGCAGGTTGAAGAACAGCTTGCGCTGGGCCTTCGTCGTCGCAACCTTGACGATGCGCCAGTTCTTCAAGACGAACTCGTGAATCTCGGCACGAATCCAGTGCACGGCAAAAGAGACGAGACGGACGTCGTAATCCGGGTCGAAGCGTTTGACGGCCTTCATCAGGCCGACGTTGCCTTCCTGGATCAGGTCTGCCAGCGGCAGGCCGTAGCCCAGGTAGCCCTTCGCAATGTGAACGACGAAACGCAGGTGAGCGAGAACCAGCTGGCGTGCCGCTTCGAGATCGTTCTCGTCGCGGAAACGATGCGCCAGGGCCTGCTCGTCTTCCTTGCTCAGGACAGGCACGCTGCCGACGGCCTGGATATAGGCGTCGAGGCTGCCAACCGGGCCGGCGAGCACGAGGTCGTGGTTCGTTGTCGCAACTGCTGTGGTCATTCAGTCTCCTCCATTTGGGCGGCTTATTTTAGCACTCGCCTCGTTAGAGTGCTAATAATAGCGGCTGGTTCCGCCGGATTCTATAAAATAAACTTAGAAAAAACAATTTGTTACGGACGTATTGCTGCCGCTGCCCGGGGCGTCGGAATCCGACCGGGCGAGCGGCCCTGCCGGCATGCCGGGCTCAGGCGACGCGGCTCTTTGGCGCGTGCCATTCGCTGGCCGAAAAGGCCTCGTCCAGCGGTGTCCCCGCGATGTGGTTCGTGTAATTCGACATCGTTTTCATCGCCACGCCGAGGATGACTTCAAGCACCTGCTGGCGGTCGTAGCCGGCATCGAGGAACGCCTCGACGTCACCGTCGTCGAGCCAACCGCGTTTCTCGACGACCGTCGTCGCAAACTTTCGCAACGCTTCGAGCTTTGCATCGCCGATTGCATCGTCGTCACGGATCGCGTCAATGACGCCTTCGTCGACCTTGTTATTCTTCGCAATCGTCGAATGCGCTGATACGCAGTAGTCACAGCCATTTCTACGGCTGACCGAGAGCGAAATTACCTGGCGCTCGGTTTCGCTGAAGCTGGTCTTGCCGAACAGTTTTCCGATGGCAAGGTAGGCCTCTGCGAGTGCCGGCGCTTCGGCCATCGTTCCCAATAGATTCGGAACAAATCCGTAAGTTTTATTCACTGTCTCGAGAACGTCCTTGCTTTTGTCGGGCGCGGTCTCGAGCGAGTAGGTTTCAAATCGGGTCATCAATATCTCCTCAGGGACCGGTCAAGCCCCGTTCTATCAATCAGTCAAATTGCGCCAGCGAAAACTGCCGGGTACGGCATTTGAGAGCCATCGTAGCAATACTTGAATGATCATTCAAGTAAGCCTAGAATACCGGTCATGGCGAGGACTCCCGAATTCGAGCGTGAGGCCGTGGTTCAGCAGGCGATGGCCGTGTTTTGGGAGCGCGGCTACGGGCAAACGTCCGTCGGCGACCTGGTCAACGCAACCGGCCTGAACCCGGGCAGCCTGTATGCCGCCTTCGGCAGCAAGAAAGGCGTCTTCCTCGAAGTACTCGAGGAATACAACCGCAGTTTTCTCTCCAAAATTCGTGCGCTGGGCGGCGGCAATCGGCCTGCCCTGCATGACCTCTACCGGTTTCTGCAATCCATCGTCGATGACACGATCGCCGGTCGCGACCGGCGCGGTTGCCTGTCCGTTAACGCGCTATTGGAGATGTCTCAACACGATGTCGACATCGCCAGCCACCTGAGCCGGCATAACCAGAAGATCGAGACGGCGCTATCGCGCGTGCTGACACTCGCCCAGGCGCAAGGGGACATCGAGCAAGACAAGGATATCCGCGGGCTGGCCGCATTCCTCGTCAATAACCTGTGGGGCATGCGCGTCATGTGCAAGGCGCGACCCGATCGCACAGCGATGCTCGCCGTTGTCGACGGCATCATGGCCGGCCTGACCGCCAAGTAGTTGCGGTTTCTCGTGACAGCGGCGGGATGCTGATATTGGGGACGGGGTACTTTTTACTTCCGGAACCAGCGTTATGTGCTGATTGAGCCGCGCTACCGGACGAAAAAAGTACCCCGTCCCCAGTTTCAGCGAGGTTCGATGCGGCGCATATGGCGTGCCGCTGCCAGCCACGAACCGAACAGCCCGAGTCCAACGGCCACGCCGATAATGATGCCGAGCTCACGCACGTCGAATGTCAGCATGCTGACATTGCTCTGGTAGAGGCCGGCCAGCCTCGCGATCGGCGGCTGCAGCAGGAAAATGCCGTATTGCACGAGGCCGATAGACAGCAGCCCGCCAAACAGGCCGTACCAGAAGCCGCTCCACAAAAACGGTCGCCGAACGAACGCGTTCGAGGCGCCGATCAGTTTCGTCACCTCGATCTCGTCGCGACGATTCTGGATATCGAGACGAATCGTATTGCCGATAATGACAACGATGGCTGCGCCAAGCAGAACGGAACCGATGAGGACGGCTTCGGAGACGATATCGAGGATTGCGTGGAAACGCTGGACCCACTCGGTATCGACCTGAACCATCTCGGTTTCCGGAAGATTAGCCAGCTCCTCGCGCAACAGGATCATCGAATCGCTCGTGTTGGCCGGACTCGGACGGACAATGAGCGTGTGCGGCAACGGATTGTGCGACAGCTGATCCAGCGCCTCGCCGAAGCCGGAGTGTTCCTTGAATTCGCGCAGTGCGTCGTCGGCCTTCACCAGCGTTACCGCCGCAACATCAGCGCGCTGCCGTATCAGGCTGGCAACGTTCTCCGCGTCGGCAACCGAGACGTCCTGGCGCAGGAACAGCGAAAAGTCCAGTGCATTGTCCCAGCTACCGCTGACTGCCGCCGCGTTCTTAATAACGAGGTTCAACGCCGAGGGCAGCGCCAGCGTAATGCCGATGACGAGAATGATCATCAGGCTGGCGAACGGCTGGGCGACCATTCGTGCCAGCGAGCCGCTGGCATTCGCGACATGTCGACTGACCCAGATCGAAATCGGTCCCGAGGCCCGCGCCGGCAACGCGGCATCTGTTTTACGCGTCACTGCCACGGCGGATCGTCTCTCGCCTCGATGATAAAAGGCTGCTCGTTGTCTTCGGGCACATCGACGTGCCGGCCGTTCTCCAGCGCAATGCGCCGGCAGCCGAATTTATCGATCAGGTCGATATCGTGGCTCGCGATCAGCATCGTCACGCCGAATTCATTGAAACGGCGGAACACGCGCATGACTTCGAGCGACAGGTCAGGGTCCAGGTTGCCGGTGGGCTCGTCCGCGATCAGCAATTTCGGACGGGTTGCGATCGCGCGGGCGATTCCGACGCGCTGCTGCTCGCCGGCGGACAGCGTTTCCGGATTGCGTTTCTCCTTGTGCAGCAGCCCTACTTGCTCCAGCGACGCGCGCACACGGCGCGAAGCCTCACGATGACCGACGCCGGCAATAATCAGCGGCAAGGCAACGTTGTCGCCGACCGTGCGGTCATACAGTAGCTTGTGATCCTGGAACACCATGCCGATCTGTCGCCGGTAAGCCGGAATCTTGCGACGCTTGACCCGGCCGGTATTCTGGCCATCGACGATCACCGTCCCGCTCGTCGGGCGCTCGATCAGCGCGAGCAGGCGCAGCAAGGTGCTCTTGCCCGCGCCGGAGTGCCCGGTAATGAAGACCATTTCACCACGGTCGATCGAAAGGTCGAGCCCGGACAGTGCCTCCTGCCCGCCCGGGTAGCGCTTCGTAACGCCCTCGAGCCGAATCATTTCCGTTCCACCGCCGTCAGCCATGCCTGTTCATCAATGCGTCAACAAACTCGTCTGCGTCAAATGTCTGCATGTCGTCAGCGGATTCGCCGATACCGATGAACCGTACCGGGACCTGCAGCTTGTCCGCTATTGCAAACAGGATCCCGCCCTTGGCGCTGCCGTCGAGCTTCGTGACGGTGATGCCGGTCAGACCCAGCGCGGCATGAAACTTCTCCGCCTGCACCAGCGCATTCTGTCCCTGGCTTGCGTCGAGCACCAGCATGACCTCGTGCGGCGCCAACTCATCCTGGCGCGAGACCACCCGGCGAATTTTTTTCAGCTCGTCCATCAGGCCCTGCTGATTCTGCAGGCGGCCGGCCGTGTCGGCGAGCAGGACATCGATACCCCGTGCCGACGCGGCTTCCCAGGCGTCGAAAATAACAGCAGCAGGATCGGCGCCGCTTTGCTGCGCGATCACGGGCACGTCGTTTCGCTGGCCCCAGGCCTGCAGCTGCTCGACGGCCGCTGCACGAAAAGTGTCACCGGCGGCAAGCATGACGGACAGTCCCCCGTCCTTGAGTTTCTTCGCCAGTTTGCCGATCGTCGTCGTCTTGCCGGCACCGTTGACGCCGACCATCAGGATGACGAACGGGCTCGACTGTTGCGGAATCTCGAGCGGGATTGCGACCGGCTGCAGTATGTCGATCAACGCATCGCGTAATCCATTCATCAGGGCGTCGAGGTCTTTCAGCTGTTTGCGAGCCAGCTTCCCCTGCAGGTCCGCGATGATTCGCTCTGTCGTCTCGATGCCGACATCGGCCATGACGAGCAACGACTCGAGCTCCTCGAGCGTGTCGTCATCGATCTTGCCGCCCGGCGCGAGATTGGCGAGGTCGTAAGTCAGCCAGCTGTCGCCGCGGTTCAGCCGTGCACGGAGTCGCTTGATGAATCCGTCACGCGGCTGCTTTGTCGCAGCGTCTGCGCCTGCGTCTTTTTTCGATCTGCCGAACATTCTCTGGTCGAACCCGCCCTCGCCTTCGCCTACACTGGTTCCCGCCTTATCCTACGCAGTTACAATCATGAACCGACGCAGGGCCGGGAAAAATTCAGCCAGGAAGTCGGCGTCGGCGCCGGGACGGCTGCGTATTGTAGCGGGAATATGGCGTAATCGCGTGCTGGATATCGCCGACGTACCCGGCCTTCGTCCGACCTCGGAACGCATACGGGAAACATTATTCAACTGGCTGACGCCGGTGATTTCAGAGAGCCGCTGCCTCGACCTGTTCGCCGGTACCGGCGCTCTCGGGCTGGAGGCATTATCGCGCGGGGCAAAATCCGCGGTTTTCGTCGAGAATTCCGCGCGAGCAGCGGCCGTGCTGCAGCACGGCATTGCCAAGCTGGGCGCCGAAAACGCGACGCTGATCCGGACCGATGCGTTCAATTTTGTCCGCACCTACGCCGAGGAACCGTTCGATATCGTCTTTGTCGACCCGCCGTTTGCCAGCGACAGCGTGCCGGAATTGTGTAGACTGTTGTCGGAGTCGCGAGCGCTTGACCGGCAGGCTCGGGTCTATATCGAACAGGACCGCAAACAACCGCAGCCCGAGCTACCGGCAGGCTGGTCGTTGGCGAAAAACAAGACTGCCGGAAACGTTCGATACGCGCTGCTGACTACGTAACAAACCAGAACTGACGGGCTTTACGCCGTCGCAGGGGGACCTATGGCAGTTGCCGCGATGTATCCCGGCACATTCGACCCGATCACGCTGGGCCATGAAGACCTCGTGCGCCGCGCGGCGAAACTGTTTGACAGGGTCGTCGTCGCAATTGCCGCAAACACCGGATCGAAATCGCCGATGTTTTCAGTCGACGAACGCGTCGAGATGGCGGCGGCCGCGCTCGATGAGATCAGCAATGTCGAGGTCACTCGCTACGAAGGGCTGACGGTCGACTTTGCTCGAGAGCACCAGCTGCGGGTCATCGTCCGCGGGCTGCGCGCCGTCTCCGATTTCGAGTACGAGTTCCAGCTCGCAAACATGAACCGCCATTTGACCGACAAGGTCGAGACGGCGTTCCTGACGCCGACCGAAAAATATACGTTCATCTCGTCGAGCCTGGTGCGCGAGGTTGCGGAACTCGGCGGTGACGTCAGCGAGTTCGTTTCACCGGTGGTGAAGAAGGCACTGCTCGAGCGCTGCAGGCGCCGCCGTTAAGCGGGCGCCAGGCGCTATGCTCCCGCGAGCTCCGCTGCCGGCGGGCCCAGCGAGCCGCGGCGTTTTTCAAGCTCGAGCCGCACTTCGTGAGCACGCTCCTCGGTAATCGAGTAGCTGGCAATTATCCAGATCGCTATGGCTGAAGCCGCAATGGGAATCAGTATGTCGAAAATACGAATCAGGAATATCGTCTGGTCCGCCTGATTACCTTCGAGTGCGACGTCGAATCCCGTCGCGGTCAGCAGGAATCCGCCAACCGCAAGTGCGACCGCCTGTCCGAGCTTGACGACCCACCAGAAAATCGACCCGTACATGCCTTCGCGGCGCTCGTTTGATACGAGCTCATCCTCGTCGACAACGTCGGCGACCATTGAAGGCATTAACGTGAACAGGCTGGCAAAGCCGAACGATATGAATGGAGCGGGTATCAGGATGAGCCACGGTAACTCCGGGTTGTAGCAGACCCATTTGATGGCGTATCCGAAAATCGAGATGCCGGTGGCGACGAAAAAGGTTCGACGTTTGCCGATTTTCGTGCCCAGCCAGATTACGAAAGGAATGATCAGGAATCCCGATGCTATACGGATCGTTCCTTCATAGCCTGCAAATTCCGAACCGCTTCCGACATCGCCGCCGAACAGGTAATAGATGATCACGTAGAACTGAAATGCGGCGATTGTGATGAAGCCGTTGAAAACGAGAAACGTTGCGACACAGAGCTTTTGGAACGGCTTGAACTTGATCGTCATCGCAAAGCCCTTGAAAAAATCGATGGCGTTTTCCCAAAGTGTGCGCTTGCCGGTATCTTCGGCGACATTGCTGACCGCGAATCGCTCTCGAAGAAAAATCGCGGGTTGTATGCCAATCAGGATGACAACGACGCCGATGGCGAGCGCAAGTCCGGCAGCACCTTGTTTCATGTCGTCGAACAGCAGCTCGTTCTGCATGATCCACAAGAACCAGGGCGCAATCAGGTAGGGCGTCTGGCCTATGAAGTTCTGCACGCCCATCAGCCGCGTGCGTTCGTGGTAATCCGGTGTCAGTTCGTAGCCGAGCGCTACCCAGGGGGTCACGAAGATCGTGTACGCGAGAAAGAAAACCAGCGAGCCGGCGAGGAAATACCAGAAGTAGTATGCCTCGCTCGCATTTGCGGGCAGCCGCCACAGCAGGATGTAAACCAGGCCAGCGGCAATGGCGCCGACAAAGATATACGGCCGGCGTCGGCCCCAGCGAGACCGAGTGTGGTCCGAAATGTACCCCATCAGCGGATCGGTCAGCGCATCCGTCAGTCGCGGCAGCGACCCCAGCAGACCGACAAGTGCCGGGCTCATGCCGAAACCGAGGTTAAGCACGATAACCATGCCGCCGATCGCCGCCGCCAGCAGGTTATTCGTAAATGCGCCGAAGCCGTAGATGACTTTGTGGTGGAACGGAATCCGGTCTTGCGGCGCCGTTTCGTAGTGCGTTGACTCACTCATGACCGTTTCCCCCCAGGCCCGTCAGCCGGGCTTACTTCTTATTATTTGCAGCATCGTGTATCAGATTGACAGCGCTGTCAAACACTGTTACAAGAATGTGTTCGGTCTGCACGAATTTCCGGCAACTGCCGGTCGAGGTTAGCGGATGATTTGGCCCCAGCGTAAAGTCGCACGCGATGCGTTTGCCTCTTGTTTCATGCTGGTGGTCACCCTGACAACAATAACAATGAATATTCAAATCGCTCAAGCGGCCGACGGCAGCCATCAGATCGAGCAACGCGTGCAAGCGCTGCTGCAACGGATGACCTTGCAGGAAAAGATCGGCCAGATGGTCCAGCTCAATGCGGGTGACGGCGATCCGGTTGCTGTTCTTGCAGACGGCTTGAGAGCGGGAGGTATCGGCTCGATCCTGAACCAGGTCGACGTTAACCTCGTCAACGAACTACAGCGAATCGCCGTTGAAGAAAGCCGCCTCGGTATCCCGTTGCTGGTCGGGCGTGACGTCATTCACGGCTTCAAGACGGTCATGCCGATCCCGCTGGGCCAGGCCGCAACATGGAACCCGGCGCTGGTCAAAGAGGGCTCTAGGATTGCAGCGCTCGAGGCCGCCACGGCCGGCGTCAACTGGACGTTCGCACCGATGATCGATATCGCGCGGGATGCCCGGTGGGGGCGGATCGCCGAAAGTATGGGCGAGGATCCGTTTCTCGCGCAGGTTTACGCGGCAGCAATGGTCGAGGGATTCCAGGGCGATGACCTGGCCGTCACCGGCACTATAGCGGCTTGCGCAAAACACTTTGCAGGTTACGGCGCAGCCGAGAGCGGGCGGGATTACGCAACGACGAATATTCCCGAGAACGAGCTGCGCAACGTCTACCTGCCGCCATTCAGGGCGGCGCTAGACGCCGGCGTCTCGACGCTGATGGCGTCTTTCAGCGACCTCGACGGCGTGCCGGCAACCGGCAACGCATTCCTGATGCGTGACGTGTTGCGCGGTGAGTGGCAGTTTGACGGCTTCGTCGTCAGCGACTGGGATTCGGTGCGTCAGCTGGCGATACATGGCATTGCAGAAGACGAGCGGGATTCCGTCCACCAGGCGGTGACGGCCGGCATTGACATGGAGATGGCCGGCGGCGCCTATTCGAGACAGCTCGAGTCCCTGGTCGAGGACGGATTGATCCCCGTCGAAATGATCGATAAGGCGGTATCGAACATACTGCGGGTAAAGTTCGAGCTTGGCCTGTTCGAGCAGCCGTACACGGATCCCGCTTCGCTGCCGCCGATCGGCAACGACCGGGCGCTCGCCGTTGCAAGGAAACTCGCGCTGCAAAGTGTCGTGCTGCTGAAGAACGATGACGCCGCGCTGCCGCTGACGACCGAGACGCTGGACAGCATCGCAATCATCGGCCCGCTGGCGGATGCGCCTTATGAGCAGCTCGGTACATGGATTTTTGACGGTGACGTCGACCTGAGCGTCACCCCGCTCGATGCGATAAGGGACCTGCTGTTGGGCGACGTCAACGTACGCTACGTGCGCGCGATGGAAAATTCGCGCAGCCGCGCAGGGCCGGGATTCGACGACGCGGTTGACGCGGCGCAGGCGTCCGATGTCGCGATCCTGTTTCTCGGTGAGGAATCGATTTTGTCCGGCGAGGCACATTCGCGCGCGGACATCAATTTGCCCGGCGACCAGGTGGAGCTGGTGCGGCGCATCCGGGCGACCGGAAAGCCCGTCATCGCGGTGATTCTTGCGGGCAGGCCGCTCACATTGACGAATATCCTCGACGACGTCGACGCGCTGCTTTTTGCATGGCACCCCGGCTCGATGGGCGGGCCGGCGATCTCGGACCTGCTCTTCGGGCTGGAATCACCGTCCGGCAAGCTGACGGCAACGTTTCCGCGCATGGTTGGCCAGATACCGATCTACTACAACCAGAAGAACACCGGCAAGCCGCCGAGCCCCGACACCGTCGTGCACATCGACGACATCGACACGCATGCACCGCAAACGTCGTTCGGAATGACGGCGTTTCACCTCGACGCCGGTTACGAACCGCTCTTTCCATTCGGCTTTGGTCTGTCCTACACGAACTTTCAATACGAAGACATTCGCGTCAGCGCCGACGAAATCGGTCTTGGTGAGACAATCACGATCAGCGCAGACTTGATAAACACCGGATCCGTCGCCGCCGACGAGGTTGCGCAGCTGTATATTCGAGACCTCGTTGGTAACGTGACGCGACCGGTCAGGGAGCTCAAGGGCTTCCGTCGATTGCGGCTCGAGCCTGGCCAGCGAGCGACCGTCGATTTCGAGTTGCATACGGACGATCTTGCGTTCTACGGGCGGGACATGACGCTGATAACGGAGCCGGGCCTGTTTCATGCCTGGATCGGCGGCAGTTCGAACGCCGATCTGCAAACAGAATTCCGAATTACAGCGGATCGCTGATCCGCGGGGGAACAGTGAAGAACAACACGCGGTTCACCGTAACGGTTGCGCTGATCGTCGCACTCGGCGGCTTTCTGATGGGCTTCGATGCCTCGGTTATTTCGGGGGTCGTCGGCTTCATCGAGGTCGAGTACGCATTGACGAAGATTCAGGTCGGCTGGGCTGTGTCCTGCCTGGCGCTGACCGCAACCTTCGGCATGATGGTATCGGGCCCCCTCAGCGACCGGATAGGTCGAAGGCCGGTGCTGAAGATTGCGGCCGCCCTGTTTGCAGTGTCAGCCGTAGCATCGGCGATCGCGCCGAACTTCCTGCTGTTCATCGTCGCCAGGATGCTTGGCGGATTCGGAGTCGGTGCCGCGCTCATTATTGCGCCGATGTACATTGCGGAGCTCGCGCCGCCGGCAATGCGTGGCCGAATGGTATCGTTCAATCAGCTGAACATCGTCATCGGTATTTCCGCGGCCTTTTTCAGCAACTACCTGATACTGACGCTCGGCGATTCGGGCGCGGCCTGGGTCGGCGCGCTGAATCTGGATACCTGGAACTGGCGCTGGATGCTGGGTATCGAGACGCTGCCGGCCGTGTTGTATTTTGTCGCACTCCTTTTCGTGCCAGAGAGCCCGCGCTGGCTCGCGATGCATGGCCGTGAATCGGAGGCGAAGGTTATACTCGCGCGCGTCGGATCCGCCGAGCAGGCCGATCTCGACCTGAAGGCTGTCAAAGAAAGCATCGAGGCCGAAGCCGAACTCGGCAAGGTCTCGGTCGGGACCCTGCTCCATCCATCGCTGCGTCTCGTCCTGACGATCGGAATCACGGTCGGGATTCTGCAGCAGATCACCGGCATCAATTCGGTGTTCTTCTATGCGCCAATGATTTTCGAACAGTCCGGGATCGGCACTAACGCATCGTTCATGCAGGCGGTGCTCGTGGGCCTCGTCAACCTGTTCTTCACCATCGTCGCGATGGTATTCATCGATCGCTTCGGTCGCCGCATGCTGCTCGGTTTCGGGCTCAGCGGCATCGCTATCTGTATGCTGACCCTCGCGTACGGCTTCGGCACGGCAACCTACACGCTGGACCAGCAATCGATCGACGAGTTGCCTACCGAAATCAGGCTCGACGCGCTGACGCCCATTACCGGCGTAACGTACGACAGCGATATCGAATACCGGGACGCGCTGAAAACGGCGATCGGCGATGACAACTACAAGTCGTTCCAGTCTCAGCTCGTCAGCAGCGCGATCGACATGAACCCCACGCTGATTTTGTTTGCGATCCTGGGGTTTGTTGCGAGTTTCGCCGTATCCATCGGCCCGGTCATGTGGGTGCTGTTCGCGGAGCTGTTTCCAAATCGTGTGCGCGGCCTCGCGATCTCCTTCGTCGGGTTGATCAATTCCGCCGTCGCGTTCCTCGTCACGCTGGTGTTTCCGTGGGAGCTCGAAACGATCGGCGTTTCGAATACGTTCCTTATTTATGGAGTTTTCGCAGTGATCGGCCTGCTACTGATCATGCGCATACTTCCGGAGACGAAAGGACGGTCGCTGGAGGAGCTGGAAACTCTGCTGGTGAGACACTGAAGTGAGGGTCACGGCATATCTTGCCGTAACGGCGTGCCTTCTCTGTGCCTGTAATGGCGACAACTCCATGGAAGATACTATGACAACCGACGGTGTTCGCCAGTCGCCGGAAGACTTGCTGGCCGGAGAAGTGATGGCTCTCGCCTACTCGGGGTTTCGCGAGGGGCAGCACCCGGACCGCGGTGCCGGCGCCAGCAATCCCAGCGATGAGGAAATCCTCGAAGATCTGCAGATTCTGGTCCAGCACGGTTTCAGGCTGATCCGGCTCTATGACACCGGCGAAAATTCCGAGACGACGCTCGAGCTGATCCGACAGCACGAATTGCCGATCAAGGTTTTGCTGGGTATCTGGCTGCGGGCTGAAGTCAGTAATCACGAAAATTGCCCCTGGCTCGACGAGCCGATCCCGGAGGAGCAGCTAGCTGCGAACAGGCTCGAAAACGCAGCGGAGGTGCAGCGGGGAATCGATCTTGCAAATGCGTACAACGACGTCGTCGTCGCGGTCAATGTAGGCAACGAAGCGCTGGTCGTGTGGAACGATCACATGGTACCTCTCGACGACGTCATCGGTTACGTACTGACAGTAAAGAATGCGATCGAGCAGCCGGTTACCGTTGCCGACAACTACGAATGGTGGATTCGTAACGGTGCGCCGCTCGCGGCAGTCGTCGATTTTCTCGGTATCCATACGTATCCCGCATGGGAAGACAAATCCATCGACGATGCACTGCCTTACACGATCGAAAACATTCGCGATGTGCGGGCGGCGCTGCCCGATAAACCGATCGCCATCCTCGAGGCTGGGTGGGCGAGTACTGCCGAGGAATTCGGCGAGCGCGCCAGCGAGGCGAACCAGGCACGTTATTATCGCGAAGTTGCCGAATGGGCCGCCGACAACCACATCACGGTGTTTTTCTTCGAGGCGTTCGACGAGCCGTGGAAAGGCGATCCCGCAAATCCGCTCGGCGCAGAAAAGCACTGGGGTTTGTTCAAAGTGGACCGCTCACCGAAACAGGTTGCTGTCGAAGTTCTCGAGGGTGCTTACAAGTAGGATATGTCCAGTACTCCTAAGATTTCGCTGCGCGGGCTGCGCACGTTCTGTATCGCTGCGCGATACGAGAGCTTTCGTACCGCCGGCAATGAGCTGTTCATTACCGCGTCTGCCGTCAGTCATCAGATCAAGAGTCTCGAAGAAGAACTGGGCGAGTCGCTGTTCGACCGCACGAGCCGTGAGCTGACACTGACCGAAACCGGCAGGTCGCTCTATAATGACGTAAGTCCGCTGATCGAGCAGCTCGATGCGGTTGTCGCGAAGTACAAGAAAGGCGCGATAAAAAGTTCGATACGCATATCGGTGCAACCGTTCTTTGCGAGCGAGTACTTCGTGCCGCGCCTGAGCGCGTTCACGGCCCGGCATCCCGATATCGATATCCAGGTCGGCTCCAGCGACGAATCCTCTGAGAAGCACCCGTCCGATTCCGATCTCTCGATTCGCCTGTTCCGTTCGCCGCCGTCGGACATGCCATCGAAACTGCTGTTCCCGCTGCGTCTCGTGCCCGGTGGTTCGCCGGCGCTCAAGGAGAAGCTGGTAGTCAAAAACAAGAAGATCGTCAGCGAGTTTCCGATCATCGTCCACGAGACTTTGCCGAAAGCATGGTCGAGCTGGTCAAAGGCGTCCGGGATCCAGTTGCCGGAGAACGTGAAGGTCACGCGGCTGGACTCGATGATCGCGGTGCTGCGCGCAGCGCAGCGCGGTATCGGTGCCGCGCTGGTACCGGTGCCGATGGGCGACCTGTGGTTCACTGAGGGCAGTATTGTGAAACTGTTCACAAAAGAACTCGAGGCCGACGTCAGCTATTACCTCGTCTGGACAGAGGACCGGGCCGACGACGAGAGCGTAAAACGGCTCAGGGACTGGATTCTGCAGACATTCTCCGCGCCCGCATAAAAATTTCTCATCCGTGGCCTGAATTCTTTTCGTTTGTGGTCGTCGCCAGCCGTCCCTATCTTCCCATTCGCCAGCTGGTAATACCGGCGGCAAAACTGGAAGTTACAAGCAGGTTAAGGAGAACGAACCATGACCAGAAACGAACTGCGAGCACGTGATCGATTCACGTTCAGCCTGACGGGAATTCCCGTGGTGAGCTCGTTCGCCAGTATGCCGGTCATCCCCAATGACCGGATCAGGATGATCACGAAAGCGCGTCCCAGGGGACCGCAGGCGCAGCAAGGCCAGGCGGCCGACTTGCCGCCGGAGGCTGATGCCCAGCCGGCAGGATGTGCCTGAGAAGAACAACAGGGGCGCGGCTCCATGGCCGCGCCCCATCATGATTGAAACCATGCGCCTGACTCCGGAACAGTCCACCGGATCAAATTGACAACGCTGTCAATTCTTGCTATTTCTCAGGGCGCAACGTTGTTGCGCCGCGGATACTTTCACTCAGTAAGGGGCGTATTGTCACGAACCCTAAGCTTTTCTTTGTATTACTGATCGGCACCTTGCTGTCACCCGTGCACTCGCTCGCCTCGGCCATACCGGTTGGGCTGCAGAAAACAGAGCACGGCTGGCAACTGCTGCGTGGTGGGGAGCCGTACTACATTCGCGGTGCGGGCGGCAGCGCTTCGCTCGAGGCGCTGGCCGCCGCCGGTGCGAATTCGCTCAGAACCTGGAACACTGAAAACCTGGACGAACTCCTGGACGATGCGCACGCGCTCGGCCTGTCGGTTACCGTCGGCATCTGGCTTGAACATGAACGCCATGGCTTCGACTATGGTGATGCCGACGCCGTGCTGGCGCAGAAACTGCGCGTTCGGGACGCGGTGCTTCGTTACAAGGATCACCCGGCCGTCCTGATCTGGGGTATCGGCAATGAAATGGAAGGGTTTGGCGCGGGTGATAATCATTTGGTCTGGCAGGCGGTCAATGACATCGCCGCAATGATCAAGGAGCTCGATCCGGCGCACCCGACCATGACCGTGACATCCGAAATCGGCGGTCAGCGGGTCGAGGCCGTTCACCGGTTTTGCACCGAGATCGATATTCACGGCATTAACGCGTACGGCGGTGCTCCCACTCTTCCGGAGCGACTGCGGTCAGCCGGAGCGACAAAGCCTTACATCGTTACCGAGTTTGGTCCGCTCGGGCCCTGGGAGGTCGAATCGACCGGCTGGGGCGCGCCCATCGAACCTACGAGCACCGAAAAAGCGGCGCTTTACCGCAACAGTTACGAGCAGGGTGTACTGGCGGCGCCGGGATTTGCGTTGGGTGCCTACGCGTTTCTCTGGGGACACAAAATGGAAGGCACGGCGACCTGGTTCGGCATGTTTCTCGACGACGGGGCACGTCTCTCGAGTGTCGATACGATGAGCGAATTGTGGTCTGGTAATGCGCCGGACAACCGGGCGCCGGTCGCAAAGCCGCTGGCGGTCGAAGGCATTGCGCGCACCGGGCCCGGTGAGATTGTGCGAGTAACAGCAGACCTCGCCGACCCGGAGAATGACGAGCTGGTCGTGCGCTGGGTGCTGCGGCGCGAATCCGGTGATTATGAAACCGGCGGTGACTTCCGGGACGAGTTGCCCGAAATTAGAGGCGCGATACTTACAGGTGATGCGAACGGCGCGCGCGTCCTGATGCCCAAGGAGCCGGGCAGCTATCGGCTGTTTCTCTACGCCTACGATGCTGCCGGAAACGCAGCGACGGCGAACGTGCCGCTGCAGGTGACGCTGCCGTCACATTAACATCGTGCCTGGTTTGGGCGGCGCGATCAGTCCGGCGCCGGACCGGTTGATTCCCGGATCTTGATCGTGGCAGGGATGCACACGGTGTTCGGGATATTGGCGTCTTCGCCATTGCCGTTGTTGTTTGCGAGCATGGCGACAGCCTGTTCGGCCATACGCACGAGCGGCT
>JBFIQH010000054.1:0-15855 GCA_041609735.1 Woeseiaceae bacterium
ACGATCCTTAACTCCTGTTGAGTGGTCTTTCGGGTACTGAGCTTAGCGGCGCAATGTTACTGAATTGTTGCAGAACGGCCTTGTTACAGCAGCTGACACATCTGCTGGAAAAGATTTTTTTAAGAGAAAAAACAATTAGTTATAGAGTAAACTGCAGGTCGATGCTAACGTGAGTAATGACCCATCCGGGCACGCCACGGTGCGGCTGCTCGACGCGCTCGTGCGGCGGCGCTCAATTACCCCCGATGACGCCGGCTGCCAGGCTATGCTCACCGAGCGCCTCACGCCGCTCGGTTTCCATTGCGAGACGATGGCGTTCGGTGAGGTAACGAACCTGTGGGCGCGGCGCGGCGATAAACCGCCACTGTTCTGCTTTGCCGGGCACACCGACGTCGTGCCGCCGGGCAACCTGGATGACTGGTCCAGCGATCCGTTCGCGCCGCGCATCGACGGCTCGCTGATGTATGGTCGCGGCACCGCGGACATGAAGAGCGGCCTCGCGGCAATGATCGTGTCGCTCGAGGAATTCGTCGCCCGGCATCCGCATCACAACGGCAGCATCGCCCTGCTGATCACCAGCGATGAGGAGGGTCGCGCGCGTGACGGAACACTGAAGGTCGTCGAGGCACTGACAGCGCGCAACGAGTCGATCGACTGGTGCGTCATCGGTGAACCATCGAGCCATGCAGCACTGGGCGATATCGTCCGGATCGGACGCCGTGGATCGCTGAGCGGCACAGTGACCGTCTCCGGCATCCAGGGACACGTTGCCTATCCCCAGCTTGCGAGGAATCCCATTCACCGATTCGCCCCGGTGCTTGCCGAACTGCAGGCGACAGAGTGGGACGACGGCAAAGACTGGTTCCCGCCGACCAGTTTCCAGGTGGTCAACGTCCATGCGGACGGCGGCGCCGTCAACGTGACACCGGGCGAGCTGACAGCGCGGTTCAACTTCCGCTACTCCACCGAGTGGGATCACGAGCGCCTGCAGGACAAGGTCCGCGCCGTCTTCGATGCCCACGATATCGACTACGACATCGACTGGCACCTGTCGGGCAAACCGTTCCTGACCAAGCCGGGCATACTGATCGACGCGACCGTGGCGGCGGTCGAGGAACTCACGGGCAGGCCGCCAACGCTGTCAACCGGCGGCGGCACGTCCGACGGCCGCTTCATTTCACCGGCCGGTGCCGACGTTGTCGAACTGGGCCCGGTCAATGCCTCGATTCACAAGATCAACGAACACGTGGACCTTGCCGATGTCGTCCGGCTGACGGCGATATACCGCCGCATCCTGGAGCGCCTTCTGTTGTAGGAGCGGCTGCAGCCGCGATCGGGCCTGAAGGCCCTCCTACAAGGGTGCGATCGGGGATCAAGGCGTTCCTACGGCGCTTGCCGCGCGTTGTTCCAGATCCCGACGATACCGAGTCCGGTCACGGCGACCAGGACCCATGCCGGCATCGACAGACCGAGAAACTGCCAGTCCAGCGTCGCACATTCGCCGGAACCGGTGAACACCATGTCGAGGACCTCCCGAAACGGAAAATTGTCCAGCATGTAGTCGAGGCCGGGGCCGCAGGCCGGCACCCGGTCTTCCGGCAGGTTCTGCAGCCAGACGTGTCGGCCGGCGACTATTGCGCCGAGGATCGACGCAGCGCCGATCAAACACATATATAAGTATCGCAGGCGCCCGGCCGGGTTGTGCAACGCGGCGAACAGAAACATCGCACCGATCGCGATGACGGCGACGCGCTGCAGAATGCACAACGGGCACGGCTCCAGCATCAGCTGGTGCTGCGCATACAGTGCATAGGCCATCAAGGCCGTGCAGGTCAGGAATCCGGCGAGATTGACAACTCGCCTGCCGGGTAACGCCATGTGAGGGAGATTAGTCTGCTTGATCCGGCAGCTCAGTATGCCGCACATCGCGGCCGTGCACCATGTAGACGACGTATTCGCAAATGTTTTTCGCGTGGTCGCCGATCCGCTCGAGGCTGCGCGCAACCCAGGTGGCGTTCATGACCCGTTTGATGCTGCGCGGATCCTCCATCATGAAGGTGATGCACTGCCGCTGAATCGTCTCGTACTCGTGATCAACGAGCTCATCTTCCCGAATCGTATCCATGGCCTCGTCAACGTCGAGCCGCGCAAATGCATTCATTGCATCGCGCAGCATGTGTGATACATGGTTACCGAGGTTTTTGAGCTCGCGGTACGAATCGGAAGGCCGGTCCATGCCGGCAAGGCGTGATGCGAGAAAGCCGATTTTCTCGGCCTCGTCCCCGATACGTTCGAGGTCGGTGATCGTTTTGATGATGGCAACGATCAGGCGCAGGTCGCCCGCCGCGGGCGCCCGTATGGCCAGGATCCGGCTGCACTCTTCGTCGATCGACACCTCGAGATCGTTCACTCGGTAGTCGTCGTGCGCAACCTTCAGGCCCAAGTCGCTGTCGCCACTGACCATTGCAGCGATGGCCTTGGACAGCTGCGACTCGACCAGCCCGCCCATCGACAGCACCTGGCTGCGCAGGTTCTCGAGGTCCTTGTTGAATCGCCGGGATATGTGATCGGTCAGGTCGGATGCATGCATGGCAAATTCCTTTCAGCTGACGGCGTAAGTCGCCACGATTGCAGCGCCGTCAAATGTCAGTAACGTGACGATAGGCTTCCGATTTAACGCATACAGTCCCCGAAATCAATCGAATTTGAACTCGAGATCAATCTGTATACGTCGGTAGTCGTGCTCGACCCCTTGGAAGCGGTCTACGTCGTTCAGGAACAGCGTTGCGCCGAGCCCGATGCGGTCGCGCAGCATGTACTTCGCCTTCAGGATGTGCCCGGATGCGTCGGTGCCGCCGCCGCCAAAATCGGAATCGTTAAACGTGCCGATGACGGCATCCGCTTCAATGTCCTGGTACGTCCAGCTGTACTCCGAGCTGCCCTGCTTTTTCGCCGTCCCGAGCTGCGCGCCAAATGCGTACGCGGTGTCTTCCTGGCTGACTTCGTTATTCTGCGTCGCGTGAGCGAAAACGCGCAGCGGCCAGTCATTGACCGACGTGTCGTACTGGGCAAACACTTCAGTGTTGCGGTACTCGAATACGTAATTGCCTTCGATGTCGACCGTATTACCGTTCGCGCTACCGTCGTAGAACGGACTGTTGCCAACGGTATCGGTGTAGCCGAAGTAGCCGATGCCGGCTGTCAACCTGGCGCCATCGCCGGCGGCGAAATTCATGCCGGCCTGGGCCGCGTAGAGCAGAGAATCGTCAGCGGAACTGCGTTCTTCGGCTGAATAAACGGCACCGGTTGCGAAAAACTTTCCGGACCTGAACATTGCCGCGAACCCCTCAGGATTCAGGTCACCGTCCCAGATCAGAGGTGCACCGCCCGCCCGGTACAGCGGGTTTTTCATCTTGCCGCCAAACAGCGTCAGGGTTTGGGTCGCCGTCCACTGCACGTAGGCAAGGTCGACGCCGATGTCCTTGGTCGAAAAGCCGTCGTCGAAGCTCTGGTTCGTGGAAACCGGGTTGTCGCCGCCGGTGGCCAGCTGCAATACGACCTTGACGTCGTCGGTCACGGTAGCCGACAGGCCGAGCCGCGCTCGGAACCGCATGCGGTCGCGATTGGCCTCGCCGTCCTCATCGATGCCCTCGTACCGCAAGCGCACATCGCCCTTCAGTGCAATGCGATCGGACCAGCTGGTGTCGCCGGCCTGGACCGGTGATACGACGGTCAGAAACCCCGCCGCCAGGATTGCGGCGCCTGAAATCTTGCTCATCGGAAAATCCTTGTTTCGGGATAGTGAGGAAATTGGTAGCGCCACGTTAACGGCACTGTATGTCGACATCGTGACACTATTGCTGCAGTTTTGTGACAGGCGCCGAAGCCGGTATAGAGCCCATATATATCTGATTGCAATAAAGTTTCTTTCGCGCCAGGCAGAAGGAATCAGACACTTTGACGCTCGTTTCGACGCTCAACGGGGGCTCGCGTCGCGATCCGCGACGACGGGAAATGGCAGCTGAATCGGCTGCCCTCGCCGGGCTCGCTGTCGATCTCGAGCGTGGCATCATGACGCCCCAGCACATGTTTGACGATTGCAAGCCCGAGACCGACGCCACCCTCGTCCCGCGAGCGCCCGCGATCGACGCGAAAAAAGCGCTCGGTGAGACGCGGCAGATGCTCAGGGTCGATGCCCTCACCGTCATCCTCGACAACGAGGGTTGCACCGTCCGCGTCAGCGCGCCAGGTGATGACGATGTGGCCATCGACGTGGGTGTGGCGAACCGCGTTCGACACCAGGTTCGTGACGAGTGACTCGATTTCGCTGGTGTTGCCGCGAAGGCGCGCCGGCGACTCGATCTCGACCTCGATGGCCGGAGTTCGTCCCGGCTGGTGGAACCCCTTGCGCGTCGCGCTAAGGATTTCTCCGACGTCGACTGACTCGTCGAGGTCTGCCGCTCCGGCGCTTTCCAGCCGCGACAGCTCCAGCAATTCAGCGACGATCTTGTTCATGCGTTGTGCCTGGGCGCGCATCTGCTGTACGGGCTGGTTCCAGTCGGTCGGTACATTTTCATCCTCCGCAAGAGTGTCGAGGTAGCCGTTGATCACCGTCAGCGGCGAGCGAAGTTCATGCGATGCATTGGCGACAAAATCGCGCCGCATTTTCGACATCATGATGCGTTCGGTGACGTCGCGGATTAACAGCAGTTTCTGTTCCGCTCCGTACGGCACGATGCGGCAATTCAGCCAGTGGTTGTCGTGAATCGGAGAAGCAATCTCGATCTCGCGCGTGAAATCATCGGTCTTGAGAATTCGCGTCAGACCCGGATCGCGAAGAATATTATCGACACGCTGGCCTCGGTCCTTCTTGCGTTTTAACCCGGCCAGCAATTTTGCGGCACGATTGCATATGACGATTTCATTGTTTATGTCGAGGATGACAGCGCCGTCCGGCATCGCATCGGTCGACTTGCGCACTTCCCGCAGCAGCTGGCGATGACGTTGCTTGTAGCGATCGGCGCGTTGCCGCTCATAATTGAACCGGGAATAAATCTGTTGCCAGATCCCTTCTCCTTCGCGGAAAATATCGAAATTCCCCGTGCGCAATGCCTGCACGAACGCCAGCAGGTGCCGTACGTGCCATGCCAGCGCCAGCAGAGCCGCAACCAGCAGTCCGCGCTCGAGAGATCCATAGATCCAGCCGATGACACTGCCGCCGACAAGCAGCAGGAGCAGATTGAACAGGAATTTTCGAGCGGGAACGGTCATGCGATCAGTCGTCGGTTGTCACCGAAAATCGATAGCCCGCACCGCGCACCGTCTGGATATAGTTATCGGCTTCGACGGCCGACAGCGCCTTGCGCAACCGCCGCACGTGCACATCGACGGTGCGTTCTTCGACGTAGACATTCGCACCCCAGACCCGATCGAGCAATTGCGCACGACTGTATACGCGATCCGGATGGGTCATCAGGTAATGCAAAAGGCGATATTCGGTCGGGCCGAGCTTGATTTCCGTGCGGCCCGCACCGACACGATGGCCGGCGGTGTCGAGCTCCAGCACCCCTGCATTGATGACGTCGTCATCGGTCGACCCCGAGCGGCGCAGCACTGCCTGGATCCTGGCAACCAGTTCGCGCGGCGCAAATGGCTTGGTGACGTAATCGTCAGCACCGCTCTCCAGTCCGGCGACCTTGTCGAATTCGTCGGCCCTGGCCGTCAGCATGATGATGCCGAGATCATCATTGGTCGACTCGCGCTTCAGCATGCGCGTCAGCTCGAGTCCACTCATGTCCGGCAACATCCAGTCGATCAACGCCAGGTCCGGCCGCTCATCGACCAGAAGCTGGCGCGCGCTGCGGCAATCAACCGCTTCAAGAGTTTCGAAGCCCGCGCGCGCGAGATGAAAGGCGATCATTTCGCGAATCGGGGCCTCGTCTTCGACGATCAGGATCTTGCTTGCTGTCATGGGAAACCTGGCATCAGCACGCCGCAACCGGTAGGCGCTCTTGTCGCGCCCGCCGTATTACATCAGCACTATATTACAGAACTGTTACGGCCCGGGAGCTGCGGGTTTCTCGGCAACCTTTTGGCGCAGGTAAGCGGGGCTGACTTGCTCCGGCCGCACCACCCGGCCGCCAGTGACCGCGAGTTCGCCGAGCGCAAGCAAGGCCTCGGCGTGCGGATACAGGATGTCACTAACCGATGCGATAGCGTCGCGATTGGCTTCCAGCAGTGCGGGATAGCGCCGCCAGCCGCTGCCCGCGGCGATGACTTTTTGATCACGACCGAGGACATCGATACGGGCCTGGTCATGGATTCGTTCCGCCGCCAGCTCGCTGACGGCGTCTTTAGTCGAGCGGCGGTAAAGACCGAGGTAGACCTGGTTCATGTGCGCGTCCCCGGTAACCGCAATGACGTCGCCTTCAGCGCCGGCCGAATACGCAATCGCCGCGAGCGACGATACCGGCGCAATGTCGAGCTGCGCCCCGTGCGCAAGTCCCACTGCAACGGAGGCGGCAATTCTGAGGCCGATGAAGGAACCCGGACCATTGCCTAGCACGATCGCGTCGAGATCGGCGATACCCAGCGCCGCGTCTGCAAGGACGGACTTGACCATCGGCAACAGTAGTCGGGTATGTTCGCGAGCCTGCTCTTCGTAGCGCACGAATGTCTCGCCGTCGCAGAGCACGCCGGCCGTGCATGCCAGCGACGAAGTATCGAGCGCGAGAAGGTTCACGCCACTGCTCCTTGCGACTCGTGCCGCGAAAAGAACGCCGCAACGTCGTCGGGGTTCGACGTCGTCGGCATCGGCTCAAGCGCTTTGAGGAACATGCGACCGTAGTTCTTTGTCGCAACGCGCGGGTCACACAAGACGATGACGCCGTAGTCCGACTGATCGCGCAGCAGCCGGCCAGCGCCCTGCTTTAGCGACAGTACGGCCTGCGGTACCTGGTGCTCGGTAAAGCCGTTGCCGCCATTGCGTCGAATGAACTCCAGCCTCGCCATCATCAATGGATCTGACGGCGACGAAAACGGCAACTTGTCGATCGCTACAACGGTCAGTGCCGGACCGCGGACATCGACGCCCTCCCAGAAGCTGCCGGTGCCGAGCAGGACGGCGTTCGCTTCGCGACGGAAACGCCGCAGCAGGTCGTCCCGCGGCGCGCTGCCCTGCTTCAGCAGCTTGCGGCCACCCAGGATCGAACGATGTGATCGGAACCATTTTGCAGCGAGATTCAATGCACGGTGACTGGTGAAGAGGATAAAAATGCCGCCGCTGGTCATCTCGAACAGCGGCGTAATTTTTTCGAGCACTTCTTCCGTGTAACCGAATTCCGAGGGCTGCGGCAGTCCGCCGGGCATGTACACGAGCCCATGCTGGTCGATCGCATACGGACTCGGAAATGTCAGCCCGGTAGCATCCGACAACCCCATTCGCGACGTGAAATGCGAAAAATCTTCGCCGATGGCCAGCGTTGCCGATGTAAAAATCCATGCCTGATAATCGTTGTTGATGAGGCTGGACAACGTCGACGACACGTCGAGCGGCGTCAGGTTCAGGCGTAGGCTGCGCGGACTGACCTCGAGCCAACGCAATCCATCCCATGCGTCCTCGCTGACCAGCAACGCGAGCCGCTCGCCGGCAACGCAGAGTTGACCGTGAACCTTTTCAATGTCGACCGACGCATCACTCAATTCGGTCAGGGCCGAGGCCAGACTGCCAATCGCCATTCGCAGTTCGTCAAGCGGGTCCCGCAGAGTTACAAGCAGGTCCCCGAGTTCATGCCGGCCTTCTGTCCTCGGCGCCGCGGCGCGCAGGGCCTGAATTGCCGTCTGCAGGCGGTCGATTCGACGGCCGAGCTCCGGTTGCGAGAACCCGAGCGTCGCTGCCCGCGCGTCCTCGACGACGCGTTCGAGCTCGCGGCTGCCGAGGGCGACACCGAAAAACTGCACGGCGAGGTCCGGTACCTGGTGTGCCTCATCGAGTATGATCGCATCGGCGCCCGGCAGGAATTCGACGAAGCCTTCTTCTTTCATTGCGAGGTCCGCGAGCAGCAGGTGGTGGTTGACGACGACGAGATCGGCCTCCTGCGCTTCACGCCGCGCCTTGACGACATGGCAGTCCGCATATTGCGGACACTTCTGTCCGAGACAGTTGTCTGCCGTCGACGTGACCTGCGGCCAGATTGCGGAATCCTCAGCAACGTCCGTCAGCTCGGCGCGGTCGCCGCTCGATGTCCGGTGTCGCCACTCGCGTACCTTGCCCAGATCTCCTGCCGTTGCCGGGGACGTCGATTCCACCTGCTCCAGTCTATGCAGGCACAGGTAATTGGCACGCCCTTTCAACAGCGCCGTGCGCACCGGCTGACCGATCGCCTTGCTGACCAGCGGCAGGTCACGATGGAACAGCTGGTCCTGTAGCGCTTTCGTGCCCGTGCTGATGATCGTCTTGCGGCCGCTCGCCAGTGCCGGCAGCAGGTAGGCGAAGGTCTTGCCGGTGCCAGTGCCCGCCTCGACCACCAGCTTACCGGTGTCGCGAATCGTCTCCGCGACCGCTTCGGCCATCCACGCTTGACCACTGCGCGGCTGAAAACCGGGCAGCAACGCCTGCAGGGGGCTGGATTCTCCGAAAAATTCCGCGAGGTCGATCACACCTCGGAAGGGTACACACTTATCGCTGTCCGGCAATATCTTTTAAAGTGCGCTGATCCGCCTTTATTGAGAACCTGAGGAACGGGCCCTGCGACGTGTAGCGTGCCGCCGCAAAATCCTTGTCCTCGAATCCGACGACATTGTAGCCAACGCTGAGCCAGACATTTGTTGCGACGTTGTAGCCGATGTCCGCTCCCAAACCGTAGTCGATGACGTTCGAATTGTAAGAATGATAGACGCTCGCATTGACGCCGACGTCCCAGCGCTGGCGGAAGCCGCGGCGGTAATCCACGCCGATCAAATCCGTGTAGCCGGTGAACTCGTTGCTGCCGAAATCGCTGCGGACATACTTGAATGCATACTGCAGCGACAGCTGGGCGGCTGCGCTAAGTCGTCGATTGGCATTGAAGTTGTTGATAATGCGCCAGCTGCGTTCCTGGTTGGCGACGCCATTCAATTCGTTGTACACCAGGTCGAGCCGGTCGAGGAATGACCACTGGCTGCCAGCGGGGCGATGTGTCCAACCGAACTTGAGGTCAGCCGTTGTCGAATCGGTATTATTGATCGTTTCCGCGTTGAAAATCGTCAGTCCGGCCGACAGCCCGTGGCCTGTCGACGGCTCGCGATACCAGCCGAACAACAGTGACTTGCGCGCTTCCGTATCTGAATTGCGATATTCGACGCGCGAGTTGGCGCTCCAGTTTTCTGCCTTATACAGCGCGCCTGTATAGACTGCGAGAAAGTCTTCGTTCAAAGAGCCGGTTGCAAGTTCGCGATCCGGGTCAAACTGACGAGCCCCTGACTGCACAAGCGTATTGGTCTGGTCGACGCCGATGTCGAGGAGCCAGCGCTCGTTGAGCTGGAACCCCTGGATCAGGCCGACGTTGGCGAAAAGTCGAGGGCCGAACTCGGTGACTTCGTTAGTGACAGACGTGTTGAGCTGGGCACGCGCCCACGGCGTTGCGCGAACGCCAAGACGTGTCATCGTTGCGTCGACATCGCGTCCTTGCGCCTCTTCGTATTCGGCAACCAGGTCTACGCCTTCTGTTAGCCGGTAATCGGCGCCGAACACGTAGCTCGTCGGGAAATCGGCGCTTTCGGCATCGGCACTCAGCGCCGAACTGCCGTGAGCGCGCAGATTGATGCGACCGTCGAAAATCCGCTTCGAAATGCCCAGTTCGGCAATGTCGCTCGTACGTGTCTCGCCGTCGTCAAACTTGTCCTCGGCATGGGTAATACCCACTGAAGTAGCGAAAGTGTCACGCTGGTAGCGCACCAGGCCGCGCGCGAGATTGCGAATGTCCTCCGTCAGCAAGATTTGCTGCCAGCCAGCCTCGCCCTCGAATGTCCAGCGCTCGCCGAGCTCTGCGCGAGCATCGATGCCAACCCTGCGTACGCCGCTGTCCGAGTTGGATTGATAGCCAAGCCCAAAATCCTCGTCGACTTCCCGAATATAAGCACGAACGTCGACGTTTTCGCCATTGTGTTCGAGTTCCACGCTGTGCGCCGAGCCGCCGGTCGCGATGCCTCCACGGGTCGCATTCGAGTCCGCAACCTCGGCCTTTACCAGAGTCTGCTCATTGATCTGCCAGCGTAGATCGACGCCGGTCAGGTCTGCTTCCGCGCCCACTGTGCGATCGTTGACGTGCGTAACGCCGACTTCGATTTTGTCACTACCCGTACGAAGCGATACTCGGCCGCCGGCAACCATGTCTTCGGTACCAGCGGAACGAGATTCATACTCGGCAACGATGAATACCGGATTGAAATTCAGGTCGCGACTCGGCACCGGCTTCTTGAAATACAGTGTCCCGGTCAGCGTATCCAGGTTGTAGTCCAGGAATCGACTTAACGTGGTCGTCTCGAGCACCCGGCCACTGTCAAAGCGGTCGCGCACCTCAAGTCGTATTTCGTCGCTGTTTGCGATGATGGGTGCGTTGCTCAACTGATACAGGCCTGACGTTCCGTCACCCCGAATTTCATCGCGATTAAAGGACTGGCTAGTGTCGGCGGCAAACCCGGTGAAGCCCAGGTGCTCGCCGCGATACTCGGTCTGTAGTCCATTTAGGCGCCGCTGGTAGCGCGACAGGTCGGTTACGGCCAGGCCGGTATCGAAATCGCCGAACAGCGCGAAAAACTGGTTACGCTCGAGTTTCACATAGAGTTTTCGCTGGCTCGGCGCCTCAAATCGCTGTTCGGCGGTATCCGCGTACAGGGGGTAGTACTGGTTCGGATCGATGACGGTTTGCAACGCGTCGCGCGTTTCACTGCGTTCGCGATCCGAATCGTACGCCAACGTCAACAAGTACTCGCCTTTGATCTGGCCCTTCGCAAAGAATGCGACACGTCCATCATCGACGTATTCGTCCTCGAGGCCCGCGGCGGTTGCCGCGCTGATGTTGTCGGACAGCGTGTTATACGCGGCCGTGCCTTCCGCGAACCCGACCAGAATCCAGTCACGAGCCGCAGGCTTGATCCAGGCGCGCAATTCCTGTTCACGATAATTCGCGAATTTCAGATTCAGCGTGACCTCTCCGGTCTGGGTGGTGGGCTCGAGCTCGATAAGTGCGATGCCGTCCTCGCGAATCCGATAGGTAGGTTCGCGTGTACCGATTTGCAGCAAGTCATTCTTGCGATCGTTCTCGACGTCCCACCAGGAGCGATACGGTGGATTCACCCGATAAGTGCCAATCATTCCGCGTCGTGACGGCTTGCCTGTACGATCGAAGAGCCTGACCGCAACGACCGGTTTCGTTTTGCCGTCGGCCACGAGTACAGATTGGCTCGCAACGACTTCGCCGCGGATCGGCGCGCCCGAGTAGTGGATTACGCGACTGATCGTCGTCGCATTCGTGCCGTCGGCGTTTTTGATGACAGCCCGAATCCTGTTCTCGCCGTCGTCGAGCGGCACACCACGCCAACGAGAGACCGCAACCGTCTTGCTATTGTTGAATCCTGTCGAATCTAAGTTCAATACATTGACCGGATCGCCATTGACCCAAAGATCGACACTTTGCGACGGCGCGTGCTGGACCCAGATCTTTGTCGCAGGGATCGCCGGCGAGAAGTCTTTCTCAGGCAGCAGCATTTTTGTGCCTGGCGCCAGATTTTCGATACCCGGTTCCTTCTGAAACGCCACGTCACGGTCGATATATTCATCTCGATCCACTGCGGAGCCCGGCACGGCGCCTTTTGTATCGGCAACCTGCGCGCCGCTCGACGCTTTCGTAACTTCGAGAAACGAAGGTCGACTCGGGCGCACACCGCTCATGACCAGCTCGACGCGACGATTTTTGGCACGCCCTTCCGCCGTGCTGTTGTCCGCAACCGGTTCATCGGCGCCGCGCCCTGCGACCTGCAGATCGCGTAAATCGAGCTCGAGCGCGGTCGCAATGTACGCCGCCGCCGAGTTTGCGCGCGCATCCGACAACGCATAGTTATCGGCGAAAATATGACGATTGCGAGGGGCAATGCGCTGACTGTCGGTGTGACCGACGGCCGAGATCTGAATGTCGCGCACGCCCTTCCACTCGTCAATCAGGCGATCGAGCTTGACCATGTCTGCTGCAGACAGCTTGTCGGACAGCACGTCGAATCTCAGATCGAGAACATACCCGGCGTTTTCGACAACACCCGGCTCTCGAACCATGACGGTCTCTGCAGCGGGCGTTTTTTGTCCTGTTTCGATCGGCGAGTCGAAGCTGGCGATCGCTTTTGTCGACAGCTCGCCACTGACTCCGCTATCAATGTTGGCAACGAAATCGACGTTGGTCGTCCAGTTGCCGACCCGGTCCGGCAATGCCAGTGACAGGGACGGGCCCCTGACTTTCGGATCACCCTGGTGTTTGCCATCGACATTCATTGTGCCGGACTCGTAGCTGACGCCGTCCGGCAACAAGACCATTACGTCGATGTTCCTGAGCTGCACGTTGCCGACGCCGTTGATAGTCAGTTCGTAGGCTACCTGGTCGGCGCTGTCGGTACCCATGGAACGTAGTTCCAGGTCGACCCGGCCTTCCGGCGCAGGCTTGCGGCGCAGGTAGAAATCAGCTCGCAACAGGCCGCCCCGTGTCAATTTGACGAACTGCGATTCAGCCCGTCCCGCGAAGCCGGGTGAATCGCTGCAGCCGATGACGTCGAACCAGGCCGGCACACTGAAGGTATCGAGCTGCGCTATGTGGGTGCCCGGCTTAAGACCTTCGAAGTGGAAGCGACCGCCTGCGTCGGTTACCGCGTAACGGCCGTCTTCGAGGTATACGCGTATATTCTCGACACCCTGCTCCTCGGTAAACGTATCCTGGCTGCAGTCGCCCTCGAGCACCCGACCAATGATGGTACCGGTTGAGCGAAACAGGTCTTCGGTCAGTCGGACCATGACTGACGCTTCATTCGATGCCAGGCCGCCACTGGCAAACGCTGTCGCGCGGTTGACGAGTTCATCATTGCGTTTGCCGCCGACAACTTCTACGACGTATTGGAACGTAAGGCGACCACCTGCATCAAGCGAGGCGAAGTTGAATTCGAGCGTGCGCAGGTCACTGCTGACAAGCGGGTCAGCCGCGTTGTTGTCATTGACGGTGACCGAACCCGGCACGAATCGCACACCGGCGGGAAGGTCGTCAACAAGGCGGATATTCGTCGCGAGCCCCGCGTTGGACGCGTTCTCGAGAATAAGCTCATAGCGTATGAAATCTCCCGGCGCGGCGGTCGTCGTCAGCGTACGCTTTTGCAGGAACAACGCCTCGGCGCGTGGATCGAGGGGAATGTCGAACGCAACACTGAGGTCGCCGGACTTCGTGAACGCCGTACCGAAGGACCCTGCACCGAGGAGGAACGGTGCGCCCGGCAGATTTTGCAAATCGTTGGGAGCCACGACAGATGGCGCCGTGTAGGCGGCCGGCGGAGTAACGACCAGGCGGTAGTCACCGTCCGGTACAACCGGAAAGCGATATTCGCCCGGCCCGAAAACATAGGAGGTACCGGAACTGTCGACTGCCGTACCGCCACTCGTAATTGCCGACGGGAACTGGCTGACGCCGTCATTGCCAAATACCTGAGCCGGTAGACCGGTCGCCGCATCGACAATCTCGATTGTCGCGCCGTCGACCAGCGTGCCGGTCTGAGATTCAAAAACACGCTGCACCGGATCGAACTCGGCGCTGGACTGCGCGGTATCCGTGCTGTCGGCGGGGTCGGTGTAGTCGACGACAACGCTTGATTTGGAAGCGCCCTGCAGTACGCAGTCGCCGGTGACTGCCGCTCCGCCGCTGGTTGGCAGGTAACCCGCGAACACGCCGGTGTCCGGGCCGGTTTCGCTGAGCCGTAGCGATTCCGAATCGCCGCTGTCCGGATGGCTAACCGTGACAACTGCGGTGTCGATAACCTGGTAGTCCAGGTTCTGATCGAGGTCTACGAGGCGGATAAATAACGGCTCGCCGAGATTGAATGCGCTGGCAGGATTAACCTGCTGGGGCTGCGTCGGATCTATGACGTTGCCGCCGACCAGTTGAGGATCGGGCAGTAGGTTATAGGTGCCGCCCTCGAAACATGCAGATGGGCCAACCGCTTCTTGCCAGGTTCCGCCACCGCCAGCAACAACTCGTGTGAATTCGACTGTCGCCGGACTACGGATGACCGCCGTCGTCAGTTCGACAATGTTGCTATTTTCGGTCGCCGGCTCATTGGCAATGTTGAGGTAGTCGACGCGAGCCTGGTTAGCAATTATCGCGCCCGGTGGCGCGGCAGTCGCGCTGCCAGCAAGCAGGAACACGGCCATTGCAGCCGTAAGAATCCGGTGCTTCAGAGACATTCGCGATTCACAGACGTAACTCGGGGGGAACAACTGTTCCCCCCGAGCATCTGCTTTTTGACGAGCGAAACGCTCTCGCCCAGGCGGCCCGGATCGGTTGTGTCCCGATCGGTCGGACACGCCCAGGCCGCCATCGTTGGCGACCTGGGCTGACCTGGATTTGAGCGCTTCTAATAACACCGTGATGAATCGTTATTCCGATTTCGCTACGGAATAATGACTTCGAAGGCGACGGTCCAGGTTTCTCCGGCGCCGACATTGAACGCCGCTGCGCCCCCAACCGTGAGCGTGCCGCCGGGCCCCGCAAGAGGATCGTAAATACAACCATCAGCAGGGACATCGGTGCCATCCAGGTGGGCATCACAGGTGGTAGATGTACCACCGTCGTCGGTAATCGTAATGACGCTTATTCCGGACGACGCAACCTGCTCGTACAGATTTACCGCTGCATCGATGGGATCACTGATAGATACATTACTGGCAGCATCACCACCCGAATTGGCAATTGAAATCGTGTAGCGCATGACGGAACCCGGAATCGCTTTAGGATCGGGCGATCCGAAGGGATCGGAAACGACAGTCGGCACTTTCGAGACGGTCACATTGGGGGCACCGAGCACGAATCCCCACTCAGCGGTCTCCTCATTGTCGTTGCCTGCATCGCCGAAAACGTTTTGGAGAGTATTGGCATCCCAGGGGCCACCGGCAGTCAGATTGACTCCTGGCGATTCGGCACCATTGGCGACCAGACTCAGGTCGGAAACCTGAGTATCCGTAGGCCCAGTAGCCGGTGTGTCGGCGTAGATGCGAACCAGTATTGAATCGTTTTCTGCCAATGCCGTTATGTAGTCTCCGCCAGTGAAGTCGCCGTCGCCATTACCATCGTCGATCTCCACTCTGGCGTTCAACATGTCAAAATCATCGCTCGACGATTGCGGCGACAACACCGACAAATTGAAATCGAGAGCACCGTTCGTCAAGTTTGTAACGATAAATTCGACGTAGTTGAGACTACCCGCGCCAACGCCGCTCGCTCCGAGTGTCGTTGGTGTCCGCGCAAGCTGGTTCTCGGCGACGGTAAACGAAACAAGTCGATCCACGTCGAACGTCACGGGTCCGGATGTCGCGGTTGGCTGTGGCGTTCCAGCCACCTCGAAATCGACATTGACGTTGTTAGTTATCGTGGTGCCATAATTTGTATCGGCACCATCAGCGGTCGCTTGTTGGGTTAGCAACATTGCTGTGGCAATGAGTCCCAGCCTGACACTCAGGCCGAGCGTTCTACTTACACTATTCATCACGGTACTCCTTAATGTGCTTTTCAAAACTTCCTGTTACTGAAGAACGGCGGCGAAGGAAGCAGAACCCTCCGCACCGACTTCGAGTTG
>JBFIQH010000055.1:0-15681 GCA_041609735.1 Woeseiaceae bacterium
AACCGGCCTGGACTCGCCCATACCCACGGTGATGATGCGCTGGCCGGAGACACCCTGCGACTGCAGGTAGCTCGCAACCGACGCGGCCCGCCGCTCCGACAGGCTCTGGTTGTACGCGTCGGAACCGGTGCTGTCGGTGTGTCCTGCGACTTCGACAACGGTCTTGTTGTACTCGGCGAGAACCTTGCCGACCGAGTGCAGCACGTCGAAGAACGCCGGGCTCAGGTCCGAGCTGTTCGTCGCGAACGTGACGTTGCCCGGCATGTTCAGCGTAATGTTGTCGCCGATCCGCGTAACGCTGACGCCCGTGCCCTCGAGCTGCGCCCGCAGCTGTGCTTCCTGGCGGTCCTGGTAGTTGCCGATGGCGCCACCGGCAAGAGCGCCAACGCCGGCGCCGATCAATGCACGCTGGCGCCGCTCGACGGCGTCGTCGCCGGATACCAGGCCCACGACGGCACCGATTCCGGCCCCGATCAGGGCGCCCTTGGTGGTCTGGCTGGTCTTGGCTTCCCGGGTATACGGATCCAGTGTCTGGCAACCCGCGATAACGACGGTGAGGCCGGCAACGAACACCGTGGTTCGTAGCGATCTGCTAATCATATTGTTGTCCTCTGTGTGCTTGCGAAGTGTACGGGCCCAATTGTACCGAATCCCCGGCTGAACACGGCCTTAACCTGGACCCTTGTGCAGCCCTGACCCGACCCCTTATGTAGAATGCCGGAAACGGACCCGGATGCCCGGCATGAGCGACACTGAAAGCTGGCTCGAGCGCTACGAGAAGAATCACCGCAACCTGACCTACCCCTGGATCTACTGGGCAGCCGTGCCCATGGTCATGGTGGGCGCCATCGGGTTTCTGTGGAACCTGCCGGTCCCGTCGCAGTTCGAGGATATTTCACCGCTCCTGAACTGGGGCAGCGCCTTCCTGATGGTGACGACCGTGTATTACTTCATTATTTCCCTGCCGCTCGCGATCGGCCTGCTGCCGTTCGTGCTCGCCATCGCGTTTGCCGAGATGTGGATCGTGCAGTCGGATTACACGGCCGAGCGGGTCGCCGCCGGCCTCTTGTCCGCCGGGCTGATCGGGATCTGGCTCGGCCACCGCAACACGAAGGGCTTCGGCGCGATGCTCGAGGATCTGCTGCTGATCATGATCGGCCCCGCATGGCTGCTGTCGATACTGTACCGGCGCATCGGCATTCCGTTTTAGAGAAATACCCCAAAGTCACTATGTCGGCGCCGTTCCAACTCGTCTAGAATCAGCGCCCTTGTCCGAGACACCCTGTTCCCCCCGGAAGTTTCCGCTATGACCAGCTCCAGACTCGATCCGATGGACCTGTATGACATCGACTCCGAATTGACCGACGACGAACGGATGGTGCGCGATACCGTCGCGAAGTTCGTCGACGCCGAAGCCATCCCCCTGATGCGCGAGGCTTTCGAACAGCATCGCTTCCCGAAAGAGCTGATCCCCGGCGTCGCCTCCCTCGGCCTGCTCGGGTCGTCGATTGACGGCTATGACTGTGCCGGGCTCAACAGCGTTTGCTACGGTCTGATTTGCCAGGAACTCGAGCGCGGCGACAGCGGGCTGCGCAGCTTCGTCTCCGTGCAGTCCAGCCTCGTCATGTACCCGATCTATGCATTCGGATCCGATGAGCAGAAAGAACGCTGGCTGCCGCCGATGGCGCGCGGCGAGGCGATCGGCTGCTTCGGCCTGACCGAGCCGCAGGGCGGATCCGACCCGGCGAACATGAAAACTCACGCCAGGAAAGATGGCGACGACTGGATCCTGAACGGCTCCAAGATGTGGATTACGAACGGCACGATTGCCGACCTCGCCGTCGTCTGGGCGAAGACCGACGACGGCATCAAGGGCTTCATCGTCGAGAAGGACATGCCGGGATTCACGGCGCAGGAAATCGAGAACAAGTTTTCGCTGCGCGCCTCGGTCACCGCGGCGCTGTTCTTCGACAACGTGCGCATACCCGCGGCGAATGTCTTGCCCGGCGTCAACAGCCTGCGCGGCCCCTTGAGCTGCCTGACGCAGGCGCGCTACGGCATCACCTGGGGCGTCATCGGCGCTGCGCAGGCCTGCCTCGCCGAAGTGCTGAACTACACGCAGGACCGGGTGCTGTTCGGCAAGCCGCTCGCGAATACGCAAACGATTCAGCTGCGCATGGCCGACATGAGCCGGCGCATCACGACTGCGCAACTCTTGTCGCTGCGGCTCGGCCGCATCAAGGATGCCGGTAAACTGAAGCCCGCGCAGGTATCGCTTGCGAAGTGGAACAACTGCCGGGCGGCCCTCGACATCGCCCGCGATGCACGCGACATTCTCGGCGGCTCCGGCATCAGCGCGGAGTACGTGCCGATCCGGCACATGCTGAACCTCGAGAGCGTCATCACCTACGAAGGCACCGAGACGATTCACCAGCTCACGGTCGGACGCGAGCTGACCGGCATCAACGCGTTCGGTTGACGGCGCGCGGAGCTCCCGCAAACCGCGATATCTGGCGCATCGCTGCGCCAATGATCCTGTCCAATATCTCCGTGCCACTGCTCGGCATGGTCGACACCGGCGTGACCGGGCACCTGGAGAGTCCGGTTTACCTCGGAGCCGTCGCCGTCGGCAGTATCGTCTTCAGCTTCCTCTACAACGGCGTCAATTTCCTGCGCATGGGAACGACCGGCATCGCCGCACAGTATTACGGTGCCGACGACTACGACGGCATGCGAGTATCGCTCGGGCAGGCGGTCATCGTCGCGCTGTCGCTCGCGCTCGTGTTGCTCGCGCTGCAGGGCCCGCTCGGCCGCCTGGCGTTGACGCTGATGGCAGCCGACCCTGGCATCAGCGAGTACGCGCTCGAATACTTCCTGATCCGCATCTGGAGTGCGCCGGGAACGCTGGCGAACATGGTGCTGATCGGCTGGTTCCTCGGCCTGCAGAATGCACGCGTGCCGCTGACGATATTCCTGACGGTCAACCTGACAAATATCGTTCTCGACCTGGTGTTTGTCGTCGGGCTCGGCATGAAGGTCGATGGCGTCGCGCTCGCGTCGGTAATCGCCGAATACTCGGGGCTCGCCGTCGGATTGACGTTCGTCGCTCGCGAGCTCAAGCGTCACCCGGGGAACTGGCTTGCCGGCAAGCTGACGCGACTTCGCGAATATGCGGCGTTCTTTTCCGTCAACGCGAATCTCTTCGTCCGTACGATGGCGCTGATGTTTGCGATCGCATTCGTCACGGCACAGGGTGCGCGCATGGGCGAGGTCATTCTCGCGGCCAATGCAATCATGATGAACCTGCAGAACCTGACGGCGTTTGGTCTCGACGGCATCGCACATGCGGCGGAGGCCCTGGTCGGCAAGGCGGTCGGGCGCAGGGATCGTGAAGCGCTCGCGACCGCCGTGCGGCTGTGTCTGAAATGGTCCCTCTGGTTCGCGGCGGGATTCAGTCTCGTCTATTTCGTTGCGGGACCGTTCCTCATCCGGCTGCTGACCGATTTGCCCGAGGTTCGCGAGGCCGCAATGACCTACCTGCCGTGGATGATCGCGTCACCGTTGATATCGGTGTGGTCATTCCTCTACGACGGCGTCTATGTCGGCGCGACCCGAGCACGCGCGATGCGCAATATCATGCTGGCGTCGACGTTTGTCGTGTTCCTGCCCGCCTGGTATCTGTTGCAGGCCCTGGGCAATCACGGCCTGTGGCTCGCGTTCATGCTGTTTCTCGCGAGCCGCGGCATCGGCATGCACCTCGGCTATCCGAGAAACGTCTTGTCGGCGGCCGCCTGAGGCTCGCCTGCAGGGGCGACATCGCTCGAGGACAGACGCCTCACCGTTGTCCGTGCCCAGATGTAGGCGCCGATACCGGTGATGACGTTGGCGAGCGCGTACGCCGAAAAGATGCCGGCAATGTCGAAGAACTGCATCGCGACGAATGCCAGCGGCACATAAATTACGAACGTGCGCGTCACGCTGATCCAGACAGCCGGCATCGGATTGCCCAAGCCATTGAACGACGCATTCATGACCATGACCATGCCGTAAGTGCCATAACTGATCGGCACGATCCAAAGGAACATGCGCGTAACGCGAATCGCCTCTTCATTGTCGCTGAACAGCGTCGGCACAAATTCGGACGAGAGGCCCAGCAGCGCGGCGATAACGAGCCCGCTCGCGATGCAGAATACCGAACACAGCCATAACGCCCGCAGAATGCGCCGGTCCTGGCCCGCGGAAAAATTCTGCCCGACGAAGGGACCGATGATCGACGACATGGCATAAAAAATGACGAGCATCATCGACTCGATGCGGCTTGCAACGCCAAAGCCGGCCACCGCTTCCGGCCCGTAACGCGCGATCATTGCCGTGACGATGACCGCCGCGAGCGGCACGATGGCGTTTGTGCCGGCAGCCGGCAAGCCCACGTGCAGGATGTCGCGCCACGACTTTTTCATTGTCGCCGGGTCCGGCAGCTTGAAGCTGACCATGTCCAGGCGATGCCGCATCAGGTACAGCGTGCCGACGAAAATCGTTGCTCGCGCGATCAGCGCCGCCATGGCGGCGCCGTTGAGGCCGAACGCCGGAATGGGCCCGACGCCGAAAATCAACACCGGGTCCAGCGCGACGTTCAGCAACGCGGCGATCACCATCAGCAGGCTCGGCAGGCGCGTATCGCCGGTGGCGCGCATGCTGGCCATACCCACCATGCCGACGACGATGAACGGCACGCCGGCGTAAAGAATCTGCATGAAGCCGCGAATCAGCGGCATCAGGTCCGGCGGCGCGCCGAGCACTGTGAACAGCGGATCGATCGTCAGGATGCCGACGAGACAAATGCCTAAGGTAATCAGGAAGGACAGCAGCAGGCTGTCGGTCGCCAGCCGCTTCGCGCGATCATGGTCTTCGGCGCCGATCGCCCGCGCGACGACGGATGAAGTGCCCGCGCCGAGACCGATCGCCACGCTGGTCACGATCATCAGGATCGGGAACCCGAAGCCGAACGCGGCCAGCTCGTCGACGCCGACCTTGCCGATGAACCAGGTGTCGATCAGGCTCTGCGCCATCATTGTCGAGATGCCGAAGAGTACCGGCACAGTCATGTGGACAAGATGTCGGCCGACCGGGCCCTGCGAGAGCCTGGCTCTGCGTTGGTTCATGGTAATAGGACTCTGGTTTGCGGACCGAACTACCGGCACATGCGGCTGCGGTCGCAAGATAACTATACCGGGATGCGCCGCCGAGGCAACGCGCCCGGCAGCTGCGATATCATCGTGGCTCGACAAGCAATCGGCGAATCGGCATGGGCTGGACCAGACTCGACTCACGCGTTCTCTACGAAAACCCCTGGATGGAATTGCGCGAGGACTCCGTTATCAACCCGCGCGGCGGGCGCAATGATTACGGCTGGGTGCATTTCAGGAACCGGGCAGTTGCGATGATCCCGATCGACGACGACAACAATACGTGGCTCATCGGGCAGGACCGTTTCACGCTCGGCGAATATTCATGGGAAGTGCCGATGGGTGGCGCTCCGCTCGATGAGGACATGCTCGAGGCGGCCAAGCGTGAGCTGCAGGAAGAAACCGGCCTCACCGCGAAGCGCTGGACCGAACTGCTGCGAGTGCACACGAGCAACTCGATCACCGATGAGGTTGGCATGGCGTGGGTTGCCGAAGAGCTGACGGCCGGCGAACCGGATTTCGGTGAAACGGAAGTGCTCGAAATCCGCAAGCTGCCGCTGGCAGAAGCCATCGACATGGCGCGGCGCGGCGAAATTACCGATGCGATCAGTGTCGCCTCGCTGTTCAAGCTGGCACTTTCGAGGAAACTTTAGATGCAGCTTGGGTTCTCCCTCGATCGGGGACAGCCTTGGTCGGACCTGAAGGCCCTCCTACATAGAGGAAACGGTAGGAGCCGCTTTAGCCGCGATCCGGCATTGACGCCCTGTTACGCTAAGGCCGTTTGCGCGCCGTTACGACGTAACGCAGTGGTCCGCCAACGTCCGCCGAATCGAACGGGTAGCACGTAACGAGCGTCAGCATCGGTTCGTCGCTGTCGAGCAGCAGGCTGCTCTTGCGCGCGTCGACGATGTCGAGGTCGATGATTTCGTAAGTGTGTGCATAGCCGTCCGGCGTCTCGATCCACAACAATTCACCCAGCGCGAGGTCTTTCAGAAACTGGAAGTGCGTATCGCGATGGCCGGCGATGACGCTGTTACCGCGAGTGCCCGGGCTCGCGCTCGCGCTCAGGTGCCCCGGGCCGAAGGCCAGCGTCCTCCCCGACCCGCCGGCAAGCACGATCAGGTCCGTCTCGCCGCCCTTGGCCAGCAGCCGGGCGACCGGCCAGGTATCGGCCCACGGCCACGGCGCCGGTTCTGCCGAGCCCTCGGTCGCGCGGTCCCAGGCACGCAGCATCAGCTCCTGTGCGAACCAGGCTTTTGCCGGGATGTAGGCTCCCTGTCCGAGCTGCCAGAAGCCGAGTGCAAGCAGGCAGGCCACGACGATTCGCCTAACAAGCCTGCGCATAGCGGCGCATCGACTGGATACGGCTCAGCGTCAGCAGCACGAGCGCCAGCAGCAGGCTCAGGAATCCTGTCTGCCACAGCCGGGTCGCTGCGGTCGCCGTCGCCGGGAAACCGAAGATTGCGTGGGTGCTCTGGCCATAGGCCATCAGGTTCGGTACCTGCTGACTCGACAGCGGTTCGCTCGCGGGCCGAACCGGTGTCTTGTCGACTGCGACCAGGCTTGTGTGTTTGCTGACGAGATGGTGCGTCAGTGCCGTGGCGACGATCTCGTCGCGCGTTTCCTTCGCGTCGGCACCGCGCGAGCCGGCATCCGTCAGGGCATCAATGCGCGCCCGTGCCCACAATGCGCCGATGCCGGCGCTCTCGCCCAGGTTAGACAGCCCGAGCGTCTTTGACCAGGCGCCGGCGACCGTATCGCCGCTGACCTGCACGTCATCTCCGGCACGCAGCGGCCCGGTAATTCTGGCCTTGACCGTCACGGGCTCGTGCACGTAAAGATCCGGCACGACCTTCGGGTACGCGTCGACGACGACGCCGGACGGCCATCGTACGTCGATGTTCGTTACCTGCGGCCGCTCGATCTTCGCGAACAGCGCGTCCATCTTCTCGCCGACCTCGCCTAGCGCGCTGATCAGCGTGTACGTGCCGCGCCCCGCCTCGGACGCCTTGCGCATGAACCAGCTGTTCGGCGCGGAACCGATGCCGACGGTGAACAGGCGGGCGCCGGCGAGCCGCTGGTCGATCAGCGAGAACAGCGCCTCCTCGTTACCGACGGCGCCATCGGTGATGAAGACGACCTGGCGCAGGTGCGTCTCGACGGCCGGGTCCCGCAGCGCGAGTCCGAGTGCTGCCCGCATTTCGGTGCCGCCTTCGGCCGCCAGGCCCGCGATGAAACGCCGTGCCTGCGCGAGATTGTCCGCGTCCACGTCAACGGTCTTGCCGAACAGCGGATTCGGCGTCGACGAGAACGCGATGATATTGAAGCGGTCGCCGCTCTTTAGCCGATCGAGTGCGCGCAGCAGGGCCTTCTTCGCCTGCCCGATCGACGTGCCGTGCATCGACCCGGATGTATCGATGATGTAGATCATTTCGCGTGGCATCACGGTAAGCGCTGCCTGCTGCTGCGACGGCGGCATCACCATCAGCAGGTAGTAGGGTTCGTCGCTGATCGTTTCCTGGAACAGCAGTGCACTGGGCGCCGCCGCCGCGGAGGGCTTCCACGTCAGTTCGAAATCGTGATCGAGCGGCACCGATTTCGATGCGAGCTCGATCGCGTAGCGGCCTCCGGACTCCGATACGTTGACGGCGTGGTAGCGGCTGGTAATCGTTTCGAGCGCCATGCCGGCGTTGAGATCGACCGATACCGTCGCGCGGTGCGCGCGGCTGCTGCTTACCATCGGCGGCGAAATCAAAGACGCGTCGGCTACCTCTGTCGTGTCCGATGACCAGCCGCTGCCCTTGCGATCCGGCAGAGGCGAACCCGGCATGTAGCGCGGCGTCAGCGTCATCGGGAAGCGCAGGCTGAACCGGCCGTCGTCGTAACGCAAGTCTTCGAGGTACTCGATCTCGACGACGACGCGTTCGCCAGGCGCGATATTTGCGACCGACGTCGTGAACAGGTTCGGCCGCTGTTGCTCGACGAGGCTCGCCTTCTTCCCTTCGCGCTTTGCCTGCTCGTATTTTTTTCGGGCGGCCGCTTTTTCCCGGATCTCGCCTTCGATGAATCGCTCGCCGATGTAGAGACGCATTCGATCCACGGCAGCTTCATCCGGCAGCGGGAATACGTAGATCCCCTCGGACCATTCGCTGCCCGTGTTCTCGAACGCCTGCCGCACGGACACGCGGGCGACGAGTCCGCTGACGCGTATGTCGACGTCCGTATTCATCAATGTCGCCACACGATAGCCGGAGGCCATGCGCAGCAGCAGGCTGCCGGACTGCATCTGCTCCGGTCGAATATCGTCGCCGGTATTCGCCTGTGCACTCGCTGCCAGACACAGAGTCGTCAGCCAGGCAGCAATCCGGATTCGCCAGGAAAGGTGTCGCATCGCAGGTCTCCCATCGGTTTTATCGGCTATTGAACCGCCGCAATACGTCGAACCGTCGACGGCGACATGGCAATGCACCGACGGAATGTGGCAAATTGTGGTCACTTTTTGACCGCGACCAGAGGGACCTGTGGCCAAACGAATTGCGATCGTCGAAGACGAAGCTGCGATCCGCGAAAATTACGCGGCGGCATTCCGCCGCGAGGGCTATGCCGTCGACGCGTACGAGGCACGGCAGCCGGCGCTCGATGCGTTCGATATCCGCTTGCCGGATCTGGTCGTTATCGACGTCAACCTGAAAGACGACGTCGAGGGCGGCTTCGAGCTATGTCGCCACCTTCGATCGCGCAACGAGAACCTGCCGATCATTTTTCTCACAGCACGCGACAGTGAGTTCGACGCAGTATCCGGCTTGCGCCTCGGCGCCGATGATTACCTGACGAAGGACATCAGCCTGCCGCACCTGATGGCGCGCATTGCAGCGCTGTTCCGCAGACTCGACGCGTTGATGCGGCCGAAAGCAATGGAGAGCCGCATCACGCGCGGCTCGCTCGAGATCGATACCGACCGGATGGCGATTCGCTGGAACGAGCAGCCGGTCGGCCTGACGCTGACCGAGTTCTGGCTCGTGCACGCGATGGCGCGCTATCCCGGGCACGTCAAGAATCGCCAACAGCTGATGGACGCGGCACAGGCCGTGCTCGACGACAATACGATCACGTCGCACATCAAGCGCATTCGCCGCAAGTTCCTCGCGATCGACAGCGACTTCGACGCCATCGAAACCGTCTACGGTATGGGTTACCGCTGGCTGGCGGATTAGGGCCTGTTAACGCTAATGAACCTTAAGCGGCAGCTGCTTCTCGTCAGCCTGCTGGCGCTGATGCTGCCGTGGGCCGGCTGCGAGTTCATTCGCCAGACCGAGTCGGCACTGCGCAGCAGCCAGCAACAGATACTCGCGAGCACGGCGAGAGCGATAGCCGACTCGATGGCGCAGTATGCCGAGGAGTTTCCGCTTGCGGGTGACGAGGATCACCTGATCGGCAACCAGCTTTATGGGCACACCCTCGAGAACGCGCCGACCATCGACGGCTACGTCGACGACTGGGCGATCGATGACGTCGACCTGCAGTCGCTGCAGGGCCCCGACGGCCCGATTCGCTTCGTCATCGGTCTTTACGAGCAGCATGCCTACCTCTACGTCGAGGTGGCGGATCGCAACATCACCTACGCAACGCCGGCTGCGCTGATTCCCGGCGACGGCACCGCGCATGCCGACCGCGTGCAGCTGATCAGCGCCAATCCGCCGTACCTCGAAGAGGCGATTTCCTTCGCCGCGGAAGCACCCGGCGCGCTCGTCGCTTACGTGCGCAACCCATACGGCTTCGCACCGGAACCGACGATCCGGGCCTACTGGCAGGACGCACCCGACAGCTATCGCGTCGAGGCGCGCATACCGCTGTCGCAGCTCGGCACGCACCTCGGCGTCGTTGTCGTGAATACCGACAGTTCAGAACGCCCCGGTGTCCGCGTTGCCAGCTTCGCGGCACGGTCGCCAGGCGTCTTCGTCAGCCTCTCGCCGGGTCTGACACGAATTTCCGAGGGCCTCGTGCAGCCCGGGATGCGCATGATCGTCACCGACGCCGCAGGCTGGCGTATCGCGACGGCCGGGGATCTCGAGCCGCCGGCCGCGGCGGCCGGATCGGGCAGCGGGTCCGGCTGGCTGCAGGTCGCCTACGGCCTGCTGGTCGAGCCGGGCGCACCCGCCGCGCTTGCCGAGCCGGACCCGAGCGGGCGTGAGCAGCGGGCCTACATCGCATCGGCACTTCAGGGACGACCCGCAGCCGACTGGTTTCGCAGCGACGATACCGGCCGCGCGATCGTCGCGGTCGCTGAACCGGTGCGCTCTGGCGATCGTGTCATCGGCACGGTCGTGCTGCAGTGGGGCACCGACGAAGTCCTCAGCCTGACCAACGAGGGCCTGGCGCGGCTATTGAACGTCACGTTGATCGCGATGCTGCTCGTTGCAGGCGGGCTGCTCGGCTACGCGACCTGGCTGTCGCGACGTATTCGGCGCCTCAGCGTCGCCGCGGAAGCCGCGCTCGAAAACGACACATTGCGCGACAAGCTGCCGAGCTCAGATGCGGCCGACGAACTCGGCGACCTGTCGAGAAGCTTCTCGAGTGTCCTGACCCAGCTCGGCGATTACAACGAGTACCTGAGAACGCTCGCCTCGAAGCTGTCGCACGAGCTGCGCACGCCGCTCGCCGTTGTCACTTCCTCGCTTGAAAATCTCGAACACGAAAATCTCGACGCGGCGTCGGCCGAATACACGGCGCGCGCGAAAGACGGCGCGGACCGACTGCGCCGTATTCTCGCGGCGATGAGCGAGGCCAGCCGGGTCGAGGAACTGATGAAAAATGCGGAACCGGAGACGTTCGATCTCAAAAGCGTGCTGGGCTCGACCGTCGCGGCGTACCGTGACATCTATCCGGACAGGAAGATCGTCTTCGAAGCTTCTGCGGAAGATACGACGATGGACGGGTCCCCGGAACTGGTCATACAGATGCTGGACAAGCTCGTCGACAATGCCGTCAGCTTCAGCAAGGCTGACGACACGATCGAGATCCGGCTTGCGGCGGACTCAAGCAATCTGCGCATCGACGTTTGCAATCCCGGTCCACCCTTGCCGGAACGAATGCGTAAGCAGCTGTTCGACTCACTGGTGTCGGTCCGAGCCGAGCGGAATGACAAACACCTGGGCCTCGGCCTGTACGTCGCGAAGCTGATCGTCGACGGCCACTCCGGCTCGATCGACGCGCACAATATCGACGGCGGCGTTCGGTTTTCCATTTACCTTCCCGTAAGGCGCAGGCTATCGCAATAAAAAAGCGTCCAGCGGTTGCTGGACGCTTTTGTCTTACATTGAGCTAGCGGCTGACGTCAGGGCCAGTTGAGTCGCCTTATGATCGTCAGATTGTAGCTCATCGGCGCCGACGCGCTGTTCACCACCCTGACGGTGTAGGCACCGCTGGCCGCCGGAACGGTTGTCGCCAGCGCCCTTCCGCCCACCGACATCGCGGTAGCAACCACGGTGCCGTTCGGATCACGTATCTCGACCGTCGCGACGTCCGTCGGTGCCGTTTCGACGAGGGCGATCAGCAGCAGCGTACCCGGAGCGACATTCGTAGAGTGAGTGTCGTCGCTGTTGGCGGCTGCCTGGTTGGAGCTCTTCGTCTGGCTCTCCTTCGTCGACTGCGAATCGAACTCGTCGTCGATACCGTCGTTGTCGTCGTCGCTGTCGTCATCGTCGCTGATGCCGTCATTGTCGTCGTCGTGATCCCAGTCGTCGGGCTGACCGTCGTTGTCGTCGTCGCTGTCGTCATCGTCGCGCTGGCAGTCGTTGTCGAAATCATCGTCATCACTGCTGTCGTCGTCCCCATCTGGACAGCGACCCTGGATGATGTCGATGTTGACCCAGGCCGTATCCGAGTTCCCTTCCGGATCCTCGATGCGGTACTCGTACGAGTCGGCGATGTCGAACTGGCCGTCGTGCGTGTACGTGATCGACGATGCGTTGGCGATCACTGCCGTGCCGTGCATCGGTGGCGTGACGATTTCGGTCACCGTCAGATCCTGCTGCGGCGTATCCGGATCCGAGTCGTTTGCCCGCACGTCGGTCGTTACCGACTCGCCAGCGTTAACGGTGTCGACGTCGTCCGAGGCAACCGGCGCCTGCGACTGGTTGATCGTGATCGTCACCGTCGCGGTATCCCATGCGCCAGCCGGATCGGTTATGCGGTACCGGAACGAATCCGATGTCGCGTTACCGCCGTCGTGCGTGTAGGTGATCGTGCCGTCCTCGTTTACATCGGCCAGGCCGCTGGTCGGGAATGCCTCGATCGTGACCGTGAGCTGGTCGTTCGTGTGGTCGGGGTCGGAGTCGTTCGCCTTCACGGCGATCGTAATCGACTGACCTTCGTCGACCGTTGCGGTGTCATCATTGGCAACCGGAGGCTCATTCGTGCTGCAGTTCGGATCGTCGACCAGCAGGTTGCTGAACGACACGTCGTCGACGTACCAGCCAGCAGGGGCCGTGTAGCCGAGGAGTGGATCGGTCAGCATGCGGAAGCGCACCTGGATCGACTTGCCGGCGAGGCTGCCGAGATCGACGAGCACATTGTTGTACTCGGGATAGTTCGCCGACGTGCCGTTCCAGCCATTCCGGTTGGGAACGGTCAGCAGCGAATCGTAGCCGCCGCTGATAAACACACCGCCGGCCGCCTCGACGTCCTGCCACTCAGTTTCGCCGTCGACCAGCACTTCGAGGACTCCACCGTCGAAGCCCTGCTCCGTGAAGTACTTGTGCCAGAAGCTCAACACCGTGTTGCCGGTCACCAGTTGTGGCGGCGACACCAGGCGATCGTCCTTGGTGGTGTCACTCGAGCCATCCTGTGCGGCCGCGTCGGTATACCAGACCCATGGTCCCGCCGGAGCAACGGCATCTGTCACGAGCGTCCACGGAACCGATCCCACGTTCACCGCGGTATCGACGGTCCATCCCTGCGCGTCGCCAGCCGGCAATCCCTCGAAGTCGTACTCCGCAGTACCGCCGTCGATCTGGCACTGACCGCCGATCGTTATGTTGACGGTCGCCGTATCTTTCAGGCCCTGGTTGTCGGTAATTTCGTAGGTAAACGAATCCGTCGTCGTCGCTGAACCATTGTGCGTGTACGTAACCGCGTGGTTCTGGTCCACTGCTGCGACGCCGTTGGCAGGCTGCGTCAACACGGTTACGGCCAGCGGTCCGCCTTCGGGATCGAAGTCGTTTGCGAGTACGTTGATAGAGACCGAGCCGCCGTTCGTCACGAAGGCATTGTCATTATTCGCCACCGGTGGCTGCGGATCCCGGTCGATGACCGGCATGATTACGAAGGACTCGCAGCTGCCGTTGATCTTGCCCGGGCACGGCTGCTGTGAGTCGTATAACACGGAGCCCTGCTGGTTGACGAATACCGGATCGATGATGAACAGAAAGTTGCTGTCCGCCGTCATCAACGGCAGCGTCATCGACGCGGTCATGTAGTACGGAACCGGTCCAACCTGCGTAATTTCGTTGTCCGCCCGTACGCGTTGCGTGAATACCAATGCTCCATCGGCCCAGATCTTGATGTCGAAGTCTTCGGCCAAACCCGGGTTCGACTCCGGATTCGAGAACCAGAATCCGACCTGCATCAGGCCCTGCAGCGACGTCGTGCCTCCCAGGTTCCAGATCCAGTTGGGATCGAGCTCGCAGGTGCTGTCCACATTCGGCACGCAATCCAGCGCCGTCGTCTGCGCGTAGGCAGCTGCCTGGTCCGTTTCAGACGCAGGATCGCCACTCAGGAACGGCCGGCAGTTGGTTGTGTCCGTAGCGTCGGTATTGCCGTTGCCGGTGCAATCGCGCTCCGCGTCGGAATCGTGCAGATTGCCGTGCAGGTACAGCAGTTCGCCGCCGCCTGCTTCAGGCTTGACCGCCACCGGGAAGTGCGCGGGCGGTACGCCCTCGACGTTCGAGAATTCGACCTCACCGAATGCCCAGCCCTGAGGCGTCGTGTTGGTGACGTTTTCGACAGTCGCGACGAACGTCAGCGTTTGGGTTTCGCCCTGTGCCAGCGAGAAGCTCGACGGGCTGACCGTGATATCCAGTCCATCGGCGCTGTTGCCGGTCGCCGACCAGGAGACTACGCCCGGTGCGGTGCCCTTGATCGTCCGCGTCCACGTGCAGGCCGCCGGACAGAAGTCGCTTCCGAGGCTCGCGATGTTCAGAACGGTGGCATCACCGCCGACTGACGGGTTGGCATTTTCATAGTTTTCGGGCGTTTCGTTCAGCACGAAGCCGGCATTCGCCGCGACGTGCAGGTCGACACGACCGGCGCCCATATCGAACGGGTCCGCGGGGTCCACGCCGTTTTCTTTCTTGACTTCCTGGACTTCCTCACCGTTTCCGGGAACCGTGTTCGTGAAAGCCGTCGTCATCAGTGCCGACTTGACCTCATCAGGCGTCCAGTCCGGGTGAACGGAGCGAATCAGCGCTCCGGCGCCGGCCGTGTGCGGCGACGACATCGACGTGCCGCTGATGATGTTGTATTGCTCGCCGTCAGAACCCTGTAACAGGATGTCTTGAAGCGTTACTTCGGGGCTTGCCATCCAGGCGGCGAGAATGTCCACGCCCGGCGCCGTGACGTCGGGCTTGATCAGGCTCGGGGCCGCCGGGTTGGCGCCACGCGATGAGAACGAGGCCATGATGTCGGCGGCTCCGGCGTCCTGGCCGGGCACCATGCCGCTGATCCGGCCCATGTGGCCGGACCCGCTGGCAAGCCAGTTCTTCAGTATCACGCCATCGTCATAGGTGACATGAACGCCAGGCAGTTCGTGGTTGTCGGCAACCAGCGAATCGCCGCTGGCTGCGTCGTTGGCGAGGATGTAGCCGCCGGCACCGTTTTCCTTCACCTCACCGCCTTTCGCAACTCGGCCATAGGTGCCGCGATCGCAAAGGACTATCGCGCCCGCGAAGTCGATTTCGGGACCGAACGGATCCTCGGTGCCATAACCAGTAGCAGGATCCGCCGTTCCGGCACCGCACAGTGCATTGCCGTAGTCGCCAGCGTAGACAATCGGCGCCGTGCCGGTCGCATTGCCCTGGTAGGGATAATTGGGAGACGGGTAGGCGTCAGTGATGCCTTTACCCGTGATATCTGCAGGCGCAGCGGTGCCGCCGGTCATGCTGGCGACGCCGTTCGCGAGCTTGCGATCGTGTGTGCTGGCGCCGACCGAGGTCACCCAAGGTGCGTCAGCAGGCGAACCCAGCGTCGCGTAGCCGGGGCCGTCGTTGCTGGCCGAGGTCGCGACGAATACGCCTGCCGTATACGCGTCAAAAAATGCCTGGGCGTCGAGATCTTCCCAGGGATTCGCGGAAGCGCCGCCGATCGAATAGTTGATGACATCGACTGCGTCGGCGGTCGCCCTGTTGATGGAGGCCAGCAGCGCACTCAGCTGGCAACCGGCGGGCGTTCCGCTGCAGCCCTTGTAGGAAATAACGTTCGCGTGCGGTGCGACGCCGGA
>JBFIQH010000056.1:0-15604 GCA_041609735.1 Woeseiaceae bacterium
CCGACCCAGACATCGGTGACCTGTTCGGCGCGCGCAGTATAGACGAGCTGCGACACCGGGTCGTAAACGGGCTGGCTGTTGAGCGTGCCGAGATCGACACAGGCGAGGTCAGCCCATTTGCCGGCCGCAATGGAACCGATCTCGTCGCCGAGCCCGATCGCCTGCGCCGAGTCGATCGTCGCCATCGCCAGCGCGTCCGCCGGGGTCATCGCTGCGGCGTCTCCGGTCTGTATCTTGGCCAGCAGCGCTGCCGTGCGCATTTCCGACAGTAAGTCGAGCGTATTGTTGCTTGCCGCACCGTCGGTGCCGAGGCCGGTGCAGATGCCGGCATTGCGAAAGCGTGCGACTGGCGCGATGCCGCTGGCGAGCTTCAGGTTCGACGTCGGGCAATGCGCTATCGCAACCCCCTTGTCGGCCATTTCGGCGATTTCGTCGTCGTCCATGTGCACTGCGTGCACGGCAAGCAACGACGAATTGACCAGGCCGAGGTCGGACAGCCGCCGAAACGGGCGTTTCCCGGTCACCGTGATCGCTCTCGCAATTTCCTTAGCCGTCTCGTGAAGGTGAATCTGGACGCGGATGTCGAGCTGGTCGGCGAGCACCCGTAGCTCGGTAAAGGAGTCGTCAGACAGTGCCGCCGTCGAATGTGGCGCGAACGACGAGCTAACCAGCGGATGATCCACGTAGCGGTCGTGCACGCGATCCGACGCCTTGCTGAGGTATTCGGCGGTGGTCGATGCCCACGCGGTCGGAAAGTCGATGACCGGCGTGGCCACATGGGCGCGCATGTGCAGGTCGATCGCGGCCTCGGCGACGACGTCGGGGAAGAAATACTGGTCACTGAAACAGGTGATGCCGCCGCGCAGCATTTCGGCGATGGCGAGCTCGGTGCCGTCGCGGACCAGTTCGGCGCTGACCCAACGCTGCTCGGCCGGCCAGATGCCGTCGGTCAGCCAGGCCTCCAGGGGCAGGTCGTCGGCCAGCCCCCGGAACAGCGCCATGGCAGCATGGGTATGGGCATTGACGAGGCCCGGGATCATCAGGTGCTCCGCGCGCTCGAGCATCTGGCTCGGCTGGTATTTTTCACGGGCGTCAGCAAGCGGCAGCAGGTCCACAATGCGGCCGTCCGTGACGGCGACGGCGTGGCCGGTCAGCACCGTTCCCCGAGGCTCGACAGGCACGCACCAGCGGGGCGCTATCAGGGTGTCACAGTGCTTCATGGGAGAGCGCAGTATACGCACCTATGGTATGATTGCACCCCGGTTTTGGGATCCGTCGGGGCGGAGTTTTAAGCCGCTTTCAAGCGCCGGCCCGGCATGGAAAAATCACGCACTAAACCTTAATCAAGACCCGGAAAATGAGCCCCTCGGGCACCGTTTTTGACACGGCGCCGCGCTGGACTTATGAGCCGGGAAAACGCAGCAGGAATGCAGGATAACTATGGCTGAAGTCGCCCAGGAATTGCTCACCGTCAGTCTCGAAGAGGAGATGAAGCAGTCCTACCTCGATTACGCGATGAGCGTCATCGTCGGTCGGGCGCTGCCGGACGTGCGTGACGGCCTGAAGCCGGTGCATCGCCGCGTCCTGCATGCGATGCGCGAGTTGGGTAATGACCACAACAAGCCCTACAAGAAATCGGCCCGCGTCGTCGGTGACGTTATCGGTAAATACCACCCGCACGGCGACTCGGCGGTTTACGACACGATCGTGCGTATGGCGCAGCCGTTTTCGATGCGCTACCTGCTGGTCGATGGCCAGGGCAACTTCGGCTCGGTCGACGGTGACGCGCCAGCGGCGATGCGTTACACCGAAGTGCGTATGTCGAAGATCGCGCACGAACTGCTGGCCGACATCGAGAAGGAAACCGTCGATTTCGTAGAAAATTACGACGGGTCGGAGAGCGAGCCCTCGGTCATGCCCACGCGCGTCCCGAACTTGCTGGTCAATGGCTCCTCCGGTATCGCCGTCGGAATGGCGACGAATATCCCGCCGCACAACCTCACCGAGGTGATCAGCGCAACGCTGGCGCTGATCGACGATCCGTCGCTGGACGTGCCGGCGCTGATGGAACACCTGCCCGGCCCGGATTTTCCGACCGCAGGCATTATCAACGGCGCGCAGGGCATCTATTCGGCCTACCGGACCGGCCGCGGCCGCGTCTACATCCGCGCGAAGGTCTCTATCGAGGAGATGGGCAAGGGGGATCGGGAGCGCATCGTCGTTACCGAGCTGCCGTACCAGGTCAACAAGGCGCGACTGATCGAGAAGATCGCCGACCTCGTCCGCGACAAGCGGATCGACGGCATCAGCGAACTTCGCGATGAATCGGACAAGGACGGCATGCGCGTCGTCATCGAGCTGAAGCGCGGCGAAGTCAGCGACGTCATCCTCAATAATCTCTACAAGCAGACGCCGATGCAGAGCGTCTTCGGCATCAACATGGTGGCGCTGCATGAGGGCCAGCCGAAGCTGATGAACCTGAAGCAGGTGCTCGAGGCGTTTTTGTCGCACCGGCGCGAAGTCGTCACCCGCCGCACGATCTTCGACCTGCGCAAGGCCCGCGACCGTGCCCATGTGCTGGAAGGCCAGGCCGTGGCGCTCGCGAATATCGATGCGGTCATCGAACTCATCAAGAAATCGCCGACGCCGGCCGACGCAAAAGAGCGACTGGTCGCCAAGCGGTGGGCGCCCGGCAGCGTCACCGCGATGCTCGAAGGCGCGGGCAAAACCGATACCCGGCCCGACGGGCTCGAACCGGGCTTCGGTCTCGTGGACGGCGAGTATCGCTTGTCCGAGGTTCAGGCGCAGGCCATCCTCGACCTGCGACTGCATCGGCTGACCGGTCTTGAGCAAGACAAAATACTGAGTGAATACAAAGAGATATTAGGGAAAATTAAAGAATATACTGACATTCTGGCCGATCCCGATATCCTGATCGAAGTCATCCGTGACGAACTCCGGCAACTGCGAGATGCCTACGGTGACGAACGTCGTACCGAAATCGTGCAGGACCACTCCGACCTCAGCGTCGAGGACCTGATTCCGGAGGAAGACGTCGTCGTCACGCTGTCGCATGGCGGCTACGCGAAAGCCCAGCCGATCGGTGATTACCAGGCGCAGCGGCGCGGCGGGCGCGGGCGCTCGGCGACGAAGGTCAAGGACGAGGATTTCGTCGACAAGCTCTTCATTGCCAACACGCACGACACGATCCTGTGCTTCTCGAGCTACGGCAAGATGTACTGGCTCAAGGTCTACCAGGTGCCACAAGCGAGTCGCGGCGCCCGCGGCAAGCCGATCGTGAACCTGCTGCCGCTGGAGCCGGACGAGAGAATCAACACGGTGCTGCCGATTCGCGAATTTGACCAGGCGAGCTACGTCTTCATGGCAACGTCGAAGGGCACCGTCAAGAAGACGCCGCTGAGCCAGTTTTCGCGCCCGCGCGCCAGCGGCATCATTGCCATCGACCTTCGCGGTAACGACCGGCTCGTGAACGCCGCGATCACCGATGGCGATCGTGACATCCTGCTGGTGGCGAGTTCCGGCAAGAGTATCCGCTTCCACGAATCGGACGTGCGGCCGATGGGCCGTGGCGCCGCCGGCGTCCGTGGCATCAAGCTGGCTGATGATCACGAAGTCATCGGCCTGTCAATCGTCGAGGATGGCCCGATTTTGACGGCCACCGAGAACGGTTACGGCAAGCGCACCGATATCGGGGACTTTCCGGTCCAGGGTCGCGGTGGCCAAGGCGTCATTGCCATCCAGACGACGGAGCGCAACGGACGCACGGTCGGCGCACTGCAGGTTCGCGACGAGGACGAGATCATGCTAATAAGCTCCAATGGCACGTTGGTACGTACGCCGGTCAGTGACATCTCGATCATGGGCCGCAATACACAGGGCGTACGCCTGATTCGCGTTGAGGAAGGTCAGCGCCTCGTGGGTCTCGCTCGCATCGAGTACATCGGCGACGACGACGAGTAACAGCGCGCTATAACGATATTCCTTATGCGATAGTGCAATAAGCACACGAAACCGTAACAATCAGTCGCCTATAGTCAGTTCCCCGCAACACACCATCTCCAAGCCAAGGATCGAAAGCGACATGTCTCGCGTCTACAACTTCAGCGCCGGCCCGGCCGCGCTGCCCCTGGAAGTACTTGAAATTATTCGGGATGACATCCCCGACTGGCAGGGTACCGGCATGTCCGTCATGGAAGTCAGCCATCGCGGCAAGGAATTCGTCGAGCTTGCTGCGCGCTCGGAGGCGAACCTGCGGCAACTTTTGAACGTGCCGGACGATTACGCCGTGCTGTTCCCGCAGGGCGGTGCGACGCTGCAGATGGCAATGGCGCCGATGAACCTGGCGAGCCCGGCGCAGGCTGCCGATTACGTCGTAACGGGCAGCTGGGGCAAGAAAGCCGCCGGCGAGGCGGCCAAATTTTGCGATGTCAACGTGGCGGCCGACGCGTCGGACGGAAATTTCACGGATATCCCGGATGAGGCGGGCTGGCAGCGCTCGGAAAACGCGGCCTACCTGCACTACACGCCGAACGAGACGATTGCCGGCGTCGAGTTTCACTTCGTGCCCGGCGGTGACGCGCCGCTGGTGGCCGATATGTCGAGCACGATCCTGTCGCGGCCGATCGACGTCAGCAAGTTTGGGGTCATCTATGCGGGCGCGCAGAAAAATATCGGGCCGGCGGGCATCACGCTGGTCATCGTTCGTAAAGACTTGCTCGATCGAGCGCCACTGGATATCGCGCACCTCATGACGTGGCGTTCCTACGCGGAGTCGGACTCGATGACGAATACGCCGCCGACGTTCGCCTGGTACGTGGCGGACCAGGTCTTCCAGTACCTGCTGCGTCAGGGCGGGCTCGATGCGATCGGTATAATCAACAAGCGAAAGGCGGACAAACTGTACGCCGCGATCGATGCCTCCGATTTCTACTCCAACCCGGTGCGCGAGGACTGTCGTTCGTGGATGAACGTGCCGTTCATCCTGGCCGACGAGTCGCTCGACCAGAAATTCCTCACGGAGTCGCATGCTGCGGGGCTTACGAACCTGAAGGGACACCGCTCGGTCGGCGGCATGCGCGCGTCGATCTACAATGCCGTCACCGAAGACGCCGTCGATGCACTAATTGATTTCATGAAAGAGTTTGAACGCAATGTATAAGGTACTCACGCTAAACAATATCGCCGTCGAAGGGCTGCGACGGCTGCCGCGCGAACGCTACGAAGTGGCGTCAGAAATCGCTCACCCGGACGCTATCATCCTGCGTTCTCACAACATGCACGACATGGAAATCCCGGAAACGGTTGCGGCAATCGGCCGTGCGGGTGCCGGCACGAACAACATCCCGGTCGAGGCGATGAGCAAGCGAGGCGTACCCGTGTTCAACGCGCCGGGTGCAAATGCGAATGCCGTCAAGGAGCTTGCCATTGCCGGGCTGTTGATCGGTGCGCGCAATATTTGCGATGCGCGCGAGTACGTCAAAGGCCTGACCGAAACGGGAGATGCCCTGAACAAGGCGGTCGAGGCAGGCAAGAAACAGTTCGTCGGCTTCGAATTGCCCGGCAAGACGCTCGGCGTCATCGGCCTCGGCGCGATCGGTGTCGAGGTTGCTAATTCGGCGCTCAATCTCGGCATGAAGGTCGTCGGCTTCGACCCCAAGATGACGGTCCGCAACGCATGGCAGTTGTCGGCCGGTGTCGCACAGGCGGAAACGCTGGACCAACTGTTCCAGGGGGCCGACGCCGTGACCTGCCATGTGCCGCTGGTCGATGCAACGAAGGGCATGGTAAATCGCGACCGGCTGCGGCTGATGCGCAAGGGTGCGATGCTGATTAACTTTTCGCGTGGCGGCGTCGTCGACAACGATGCCGTGATCGAGGCGCTCGACAGCGGTCAGCTGCATGCTTACATATGCGACTTCCCGACGCCGGCGCTGATCAAACACCCCGGCGTTGTGGCGCTGCCACATCTCGGGGCGTCGACGAACGAGGCCGAGCAAAACTGTGCGATCATGGTGGCCGAGAACATCAAGGACTTCCTCGAAAACGGCAATATTCGGTTTTCGGTCAATTTTCCCGAGTGCCGCCTGCCGCGCATGGACGCTTACCGAATCACGATCGCGAACGCGAACGTGCCGAATATGGTGGGTCAGATCTCGACCTGCCTGGCCGCAGCCGGGTTGAATATCGAAGATCTGCTGAACAAGTCCGCTGGCGAACTGGCGTATACGATCGTCGACGTCAATGGGCCGGTCGCCGACGAAACGCTGGCCAAGATTCGCGCCATCGACGGCGTGCTGGCATTGCGAAATCTAGGGCCTCCTGTAACCTGAGCGTTGCAGTTATGTCGAACAAGAAAAAAGAATCGTCCCGCGATCTCGACGAGATCCGCAAGCGTATCGACGAGATCGACGAACGCATCCAGTCGTTGATCAACGAGCGTGCGCGCTTCGCGCAGGATGTCGGCGCCAGCAAGACGGAATCGTCGGCTGCGGATTATTATCGTCCGGATCGGGAAGCGGACGTACTACGCCGCGTCCGCGAGCGCAATGCTGGACCATTGCGCAACGAGGAAATGCTGCGGCTGTTCCGGGAAATCATGTCGGCGTGCCTCGCACAGCAGGAGCCGCTCAAGGTCGGGTTTCTCGGCCCGGAAGGCACGTTTACGCAGACCGCCGTATACAAGCAATTCGGGCACTCGGTTCGCGCGCTGCCGTATCACACGATCGACGAAGTGTTCCAGGAAGTGGAAAGCGGTGCCGCGGATTTCGGCGTCGTGCCGATCGAGAATTCGACCGAAGGCTCGGTCAACAACACGCTGGATATGTTCCTGACGTCACCGCTGAAAATTGGTGGCGAAATCGAGCTGCGCATCGAGCAGCATCTGCTCGGCAGCGAGAAAGGCCTCGACAGGATCGAACGCATCTGCGCGCACGAGCAGTCGCTGGCCCAGTGTCGTGGCTGGCTGCGCGAGCACCTGCCGCACGTCGAACTGATCGGCATGTCGAGTAACGCCGCCGGTGCACGGCGCGCCCGGGACGAGGATGGTACCGCGGCGATCGGGCCGGATGCTGCGGCCGATGTCTACGACCTCGAGATTCTCGTCAACAATATCGAGGACCGTCCGGATAACGCGACACGTTTTCTCGTCGTCGGGCGTGAATTGCTCGCACCCAGTGGCGACGACAAGACAACGATCCTGGTGTCGACGAGCGACACGGCAAGCGGTGCCGGCGTGCTGTTCCATTTGCTGCAGCCACTCGCGAACCACAATGTCAGCATGACGCGAATCGAATCGCGGCCGTCGCGCCGCAAGAACTGGGACTACGTGTTCTTTATCGATCTCGAGGGTCATGCCGAAGTGTCGCCGGTCGCCGAAGCGCTGGCTGAACTGAAAGAGCGCAGCTCGCTGTTTCGCATCCTCGGCGCGTACCCGAAAGCGATCGGCTGAGCGTTGCCGTAACAATGGATTTCATAGTCGAGCCATCCCGCGTTCACGACGCCGAGCTGACGGTGCCGGGAGACAAGTCGATTTCGCACCGCGCGCTAATGCTCGGCAGCATTGCCGACGGCATAACAACGATTAAGGGATTCCTGCCCGGTGAGGATTGCCTCGCGACGCTGCGAGCGTTTCGAGCAATGGGCGTGCGGATCGACGAACACGATGCAACGACACTGACCGTACATGGCGTCGGCCTTCATGGCCTGACGCGCCCCGACAACGCACTCGACCTCGGTAATTCCGGGACCGCGATGCGGCTCATGACCGGACTGCTTGCCGGGCAACGCTTTGACAGCACGCTGGTCGGTGACGAGTCACTGAGTCGACGGCCGATGGCGCGTATCGTCGATCCTCTGACGAAAATGGGTGCCGTCATCGAAAGTGATTGCGATGGCACGCCGCCGCTCGAGATTCGTGGCGGTGTGCGGCTGACCGGCATCGACTACGAAACGCCGGTTGCAAGCGCCCAGGTCAAATCCTGCCTGCTGCTGGCCGGGCTTTATGCCGACGGTTTGACAACGGTCGTCGAACCGGCGGTGACGCGCGACCACACGGAGCGCATGCTCAGGACGATGGGTGTCGATGTGCAGCAGGGGGACCTGCGGGTATCGCTCGCTGGCGGCCAGGCGCTGACGGCCGTGGAGCTCGAGGTGCCGGCGGATCTCTCGTCTGCTGCGTTTGCCATGCTGGCGGCCATTCTTGCCACGTCGGCCGATGTGCAAATCAGGAGCACCGGTATCAACCCGACCCGTACCGGCGTCATCGACATACTGAAGACGATGGGCGCGGACATCACGCTGGAGAATCAACGCATGTTCGGCAGTGAACCGGTCGCGGATATCCGGGTTCGCTCGTCCAAGCTGCGCGGCTGCGACGTCGACCCCTCGCTCGTGTCGCTCGCGATCGACGAATTCCCGCTGCTGTTCGTAGCGGCAGCGTCGGCGACCGGCACGACGCGATTCCGGGGCATCGGGGAACTGCGGGTCAAGGAAAGCGACCGCATCGCGGCAATGGCTACCGGACTGCGGGCGCTGGGCATTCGCATCGACGAGTTTGCGGACGGGGCTCTGGTGCATGGTGGGCATTTCACCGGAGGCGTCGTCGAGAGTTTCGGCGATCACCGTATCGCAATGTCGCTGGCGGTGGCAGCCACGGCCGCGACCGACGAGGTCATCGTGCGGGGTGTCGATAACGTTGAAACGTCATTTCCCGGATTCGTGGACCGTATTGGCGAGCTTGGCGTGCGGATTGCGTCGAAGGAGGCCGCGTGACGGTGCCCGTAATCGCCATTGACGGGCCCAGCGGCTCGGGCAAGGGCACCGTGGCCCGTCGCGTTGCCGAAGCGCTCGGCTACCATCTGCTCGACAGCGGCGCGCTTTACCGGCTGACGGCGCTCGCTGCCGCGCGCCGCGGACTGGACCTGGCCGACACCGAGGCTTTGGCCAGCATCGCACGCAAGCTCGACGTCCGCTTCGGCAGTGACGAGCACGGCGCCGAGCGCATCGTTCTGGACGGCGAAGACGTGACCCAGGAGATCCGCACCGAGGCGGCCGGTGAGGCGGCCTCCCGGGTCGCCGCAGAACCGGCAGTCCGCGAGGCGCTCCTGGACCTGCAGCGTAGCTTCCGCCGGCCGCCCGGGCTGGTGGCAGACGGTCGCGATATGGGCACCCACGTGTTCGTCGATGCCGGCCTCAAGGTGTTCCTGACGGCGAGCGCCGAGGAGCGCGCCCGCAGGCGCCATAAGCAGTTGAAAGACAAGGGTATTGATGTTAGCCTTGCCGCCCTTTCGCGGGACATCGAGGATCGGGACCGGCGCGATACCGGCCGATCGGTGGCCCCATTAAGGGCCGCGGAGGATGCAAGGTTACTGGATTCGTCGGGGCAGTCTGTCGAAGCGGTAGTGCAAACCGTCATCGGCTGGCACGACGAATCCTGACGTACGTTCCGAGTTACACGCGAACCCACGAACAGGATATTGGTGGAATCGGACAAGGAGTCCGGTTCTTTTTTTGTAATGACCGTCAGCCGCAGGACGTGGTACGACGATTGGGTGAAGGCCCGCAGCTATTTGCGTCGCCTTTTGGTTATTAAACATGTCTGAAAGTTTTGCAGAGTTATTTGAAGAGAGTTTTGCGAGCCAACAAATCAAACCCGGTGCCATCATTACCGGCAAGGTTGTCGCAATCAATGACGACGTCGTAATCGTCAGTGCGGGTCTCAAGTCAGAGGCCGTTATCCCCATCGAACAGTTCAAAGGCGATCTTCGCGACGGCGAGATCGCGGTCGGTGACAGCGTCGAGGTGGCGCTGGATGCTGTCGAGGACGGCTTCGGTGAAACCAAGCTGTCTCGCGAGAAAGCGATCCGTGCCCGGACCTGGACCGACCTCGAGAAGGCGTTCGAGAAGGGTGAGGTCGTCGAAGGCGTCATCAACGGGCGCGTCAAGGGCGGCTTTACCGTCGAGATCGACAACGTGCGTGCGTTCCTGCCGGGATCGCTCGTCGACGTGCGTCCGGTCCGCGATCCCGGATACCTGGAGGGCAAGAGCCTCGAATTCAAGGTGATCAAGCTCGACCAGAAACGCAACAACGTGGTCGTATCGCGTCGCGCCGTCGTCGAGCAGGAATACTCGGCCGAGCGCGAACAGCTGCTCGAGGAGCTGCAGGAAGGCAATACCGTCAAAGGTATCGTCAAGAACCTCACCGACTACGGGGCGTTCGTCGACCTCGGCGGTATCGATGGCCTGCTGCACATCACCGACATGGCGTGGAAGCGCGTCAAACATCCGTCGGAAGTCGTCAACGTCGGCGACGAAATCGACGTCAAGATTCTGAAATTCGACCGCGAACGCCAGCGCGTATCGCTCGGCATGAAGCAGCTCGGCGACGATCCGTGGAAGGATCTCGCGCGCCGCTACCCGCCGCAGACGCGCCTGTTCGGCAAGGTCACGAACATTGCCGACTACGGTTGCTTCGTCGAGATCGAGGACGGTGTCGAAGGCCTCGTGCACGTCTCCGAGATGGACTGGACCAACAAGAACGTCAACCCGTCGCGCGTCGTATCGCTCGGCGAGGAAGTCGAAGTCATGGTTCTCGAGATTGACGAGGAGCGTCGTCGCATCTCGCTCGGTATCAAGCAGTGCAAGTCCAACCCGTGGGCCGAGTTCGCCGCGACGTTCAACCGAGGTGACAAGGTGTCGGGCCAGATCAAGTCGATTACGGACTTCGGTATCTTTATCGGCCTCGACGGCGGCATCGACGGCCTGGTCCACCTGTCCGACATTTCCTGGGACATGCCCGGCGAGGAAGCCGTGCGCAATTACCAGAAGGGGCAGGAGATCGAGGCGGCTGTGCTGGCTATCGATGCAGAACGCGAGCGTATCTCGCTCGGCGTCAAGCAGCTCGAGAAGGATCCGTTCTCGCAGTGGCTGGCCGAGCATCCGAAGAACTCGATTGTCACCGGCAAGGTCACCGAGGTCGACGCGCGCGGCGCACAGGTCGACCTTGGCGATGGTGTCATCGGCTCGCTGCGTGCATCGGAACTTGCCCGCGGCCGCGTCGAGGATGCGCGCACCGTCCTGAAGATTGGCGAAGAGGTGGAGGCCAAGTTCACCAACGTCGACCGCAAGAACCGCACGGTGCAGTTGTCGATCAAGGCCAAGGAAGTCCACGAAGAGGCCGAGGCCGTATCGAGCTACAAATCCGAGCCCGGAGCCGCGCCTGCCGGCACCACTCTGGGCGAGCTGCTGAAGGAAAAGATGTCCGGGGGCAGCAAATAATACGTTAAAACAGTAGCCCGGACCGGCCGGTCCGGGCTATATTTATCAATACAATCTGTGGGTTACGGGTCCAAGGCTCTAAAGCGATACGTGAAATGACGAAATCAGAACTCATCGAAGCGATCTCCCGCAAGCAAAAACACCTTCCTGCGAAGGACGTCGAGCTGGCGGTCAAGCACCTCCTGGACCTGATGAGCGATTCGCTGGCGCAAGGCCAGCGCATCGAGATTCGCGGCTTTGGCAGTTTCTCCCTGCATTTTCGGCCGCCGCGTATCGGCCGCAACCCGAAGACCGGCGAGGCGGTGGCCTTGTCCGGCAAATACGTCCCGCATTTCAAACCCGGCAAGGACCTGCGCGAACGCGTCAACGCGAGCCGGCATTTTCCGATCAAGAACTGATTGCGGCGTTTCCGGCCGCGCTTTACCGGATCGCGACTAAACCCATACACTGTCCGTCGTCTGGCCCTGAGCGGCAATCCGGAGCGAACCCATGTTGAAGCGTGCCGTGCTAATTCTCGTCATCGTTGCGCTCGCCATCGCGATCTTTGCATTTACGTCGGTGAACTCCGGCACGCTGGAAGTCGACCTGTTGTTCGGCACCGTGACGACGACGGTCACCGTTGCGTTCGTCGTCGCATTCGCCGTTGGTTGGCTGTTCGGCCTGCTGTGCCTGTCGGTCTGGGCCATGAAGCTGATCAACGAGCGAAGGGTCCTGAAACGGGCGTTGCACGCGTCGGAATCCGAGGTCACGAGTCTCCGCAGCCTGCCGCTGACTGATGCCGACTGAATCAACGTTTCTGCTCGCCGGGCTGTTCCTGTTGCTGGCCGCGGCAGGCTGGGCGATGGGCCGATTCGGGGAGCGTGAGGAAGAAGATCCGCCGCCGCCGCTGAATGTCGATTATTTGCGCGGCCTTAATTTCCTGTTGAACGAACAGACCGACCAGGCGCTGGAGCTGTTCCTGCAGATGGTGCGGGTCGACGACAAGACTATCGAAACCCACTTCGCGCTCGGCAGCCTGTTCCGCCGGCGTGGAGAAGTCGATCGTGCCATCCGGATTCACCAGAACATCATCGCGCGGCCGGATCTCGCGTCGGAACAGCGTGACCAGGCGTTGTTTGCGCTCGCGAAAGACTACCTCAAGGCCGGGTTGCTCGATCGCGCAGAAAAGCTGTTCGTGCGTTTGTCACAGGGCTCGCGCTACCAGGTTGAGGCGCTCGAGAATCTGTGCCGTATATACGAGCAGGAAAAGGAGTGGCAAAAAGCGATTGATGCCGGGCAGCAACTCGAGGTGCTGGGCGGCCGGTCGCTGGCGCTGCAGATCGCACACTATTACTGTGAGCTCGCCGAAGACGCCGCGCGCAAAAAGGACTATGCGTCAGCACGGCAGTACGTCAAGAATGCGCAGACGGGTCGTCCCCGGACGCTTCGGGGCGCCCTCACGCGTGCACATATCGCCCAGGAAACCGACGATAGCAAGACGGCGCTGAAGCTGTATCACCGTATCATCGACGAGCATACGTACCTCATAGCCGAGGCATTGCCGGAGATTGTCGCGATCTATTCGCGCGAAGATCAACTCGGCGAGCTCGACAAGGCGTTCAAGGCGATGCTCGCGAAGAACCCGGATATGAGCACGTTGGTTGCTTACACGGCCATCGTCAATGACATAGGCGGCATCCCGATCATCGACGAGTGCGTCAAGCAGTACATGCTGAACGAACCGACATTAAAGGAGTTTATCGACGTCCAGAGCATCGATAGCGATGACGAAGCCGCGCGGGTCAAAGTTCGCAAAGCGCTCTCGAAGCTCGCGGCGTCCACTCCTCGTTACCAGTGCCAGGAGTGCGGATTCTCGAGTCAGCGGTTGTTGTGGCAATGCCCGAGCTGTCGCAGCTGGGAAACGCAGCGGCCAGCATCGAGGGTACAGTTCGATACGGTTTTGCAGCACAGTATTACGGCCTGACGTCATGCAGATTCCGGTGTGGAGCGCGCAGGGCACCCTGGACGCTCGGCAATCGCTCTGCGGAACCCGCTTGCCGGGGCGTCCGACGCGCTCGACATCTGCCCTGCATAACAGGACGAATTCCCCCGATTCTCTCGCAGTAATAGCCGTGCCGTGCTTTTAGGCTTCTTCTGTCGCGCCATTGGGGCGTTGTTACCGAAGGAGTTGCCAATGAAATACTTTCGAAATTTGCTGCCGCTGGCGGCGGCGGTCGTCCCGCTGTGGGCATTTGCCGGGCCGGTCGACGTCAACACGGCCGATGCCGAGACCATTTCCGCGGAATTGAAGGGTATCGGCCTTTCCAAGGCGCAGGCGATCGTCGAATACCGGCAGAAGCACGGGCCGTTCAGAAACGCCGACGAGCTGGCGCTGGTCAAGGGCATCGGCGCGCGCACGGTCGAGATGAACCGCAACGAGATCAAGGTCGCTCCGGTCCGCAAATAGCCAATTGCGGTGTGGCACCGCCGTCGCCGCATCGTTCGCTCCGGTGCAGCGGCGGCGGTCTTATCATGTGAACGTCATCATGACGCCGGCGCAGCGAATTGGCTATCATGCGCGCTGATTTCCGATCGGAGCGAAACGTTGTCACAGTCAGTTCGCGCCGCCGTGTTCCCGGTGGCTGGCAGGGGTACCCGATTTCTTCCGGCTACGAAGGCAAGCCCGAAGGAGATGCTGCCAATTGTCGACAAACCACTGATCCAGTATGCGGTGGAAGAGGCAATCGAGGCCGGGGCGACAAAGCTGGTCTTCGTCACCGGCAGTTCGAAGCGTGCGATCGAGGATCATTTCGACCAGGATGCCGAACTCGAAAGGGCATTGACCGCGTCCGGCAAGGACAAGTTGCTGCGCTCGATTCGGGACATCGTGCCCGATGGCGTCACCTGTATTTACATTCGGCAGGGCCAGCCCCTTGGGCTAGGTCACGCGGTTCTCTGCGCCCGCCCGGCGATCGGCGATGAACCGTTTTTCGTGCACCTGGCCGACGACCTGATCGATGGCACGCCCGGCTGTCTTGCCCAGATGGCGGAGCAGCACGAGGTTCACGGCGGCAGCGTCATCGCGGTTGAGACAGTGCCGCGGGAGAATACATCGAGCTATGGCATCGTTGCGATGGACAAACACGATCGTAACCGAGTGACGGAAATCGTTGAGAAGCCGTCACCCGAAAAGGCGCCGTCGACGTCTGCTGTCGTTGGGCGCTACCTGTTAATGCCAGAGATATTCGAGCGGCTCGAACGCACCGGCACCGGCGCAGGCGGCGAGATCCAGCTTACCGATGGTATCGCTGACCTGATCCAGGATCTGCCGGTTTTTGCATACTCGTTCAAAGGTGTGCGCTATGACTGCGGCAGCAAGCTGGGATACCTGCAGGCAACGGTTGCTTACGGGCTGCAGCATCCCGACACCGGCGACGAGTTCCGCAAGCATTTGGAGTCGATCGCCAAACGCTCCGGTAGCTGGCTCAAACGGCTAAGTGGTTGACGAGTCCTTATACAGAAACGCGACGACGACACCGAGCATAATGGTCAACAGGCCATCGCCGATGATTTGCCGGACCAGCAGGTCCGACGTCATCGACTGCACGGAGAAGTAGATCAGGTACGTCGGAATCACCGCGAACAACGCAATCACGAGGCCGAATCGGACGCCTTGCCCGAGCCAGGGCTTGTCTTCGCGGCCGCGCCGATAAATCCAGACAAAACCGCCGGCGAGCATGATGTGCGCGAGCAGCATGAACGGGAACAGCTTCTCCTGCTCTTCGACTGAGCGGTAGACGTCTGTCATTGCAGCGTAGGTCTCACCCAGCCAGGCGGCATGCACGAGAAAGCTTCCCGCCATCCAGACGATAAACAGGATGACCCAGGAAACAGCGAATTTCTTGTCCACGAATTCCCCCTTCGCGGCCAGTTCTTGTTGTCGGTTATTCGCGGCCGCCAGGCTACAAGTTTAGCGCACTTTAAGCGCGTTGCTGGCGGCAATGGCGTTGCGAACGGCTAGGTTCTCAATGAAAAATTGACCAGGTCAGGATCAGTCGATCCGAAATCGGAACTGAAACTGCGCGCTGGGCGAGCCGCTGCCGGTATTTGCCGCGAACGCGCCGCCCGGCCTGATACGGACGTGCGTAACCGCGGGATCGCATCCTGTTGCGTCGACGACGGGGGTGTACGTAAACGTCGAGCCGCCATCATTGGAAAATTCGAGGTCGTCGCCTGCATTGGCAAGGCCACCGAAGGTATACGTGAGATTGCTCGACGGATTGCCGTCGATAAATGCTACCGGGCCCGAGCCCGCACCGAGGATATCGTC
>JBFIQH010000057.1:0-15427 GCA_041609735.1 Woeseiaceae bacterium
GGACTCGTCAACCTGCTGACGCTGACCGACGGCGTGCCCGCTTATTCGTTCGTTTACGACGGCCAGTCCGGCGCACTCGACCACGCCCTCGCCACCCCGTCGCTGGCGCCGCAGGTCGCCGGCGCGATCGAGTGGCACATCAATGCCGACGAGTCGTCCCTGCACGACTACAACCTCGAGCACGGCCGGGATCGGGCGCTGTTCGATCCGGCGTCGCCGTACCGCTCCGCCGACCACGATCCGGTCATCGTTGGCCTGGACCTAAAATAAGTATTGACTTAATTAAGTAATTACTTACCATAGGCGCATGGACGTGTTCACAGCGCTTTCCGACCCGACTCGCCGCCGGATCGTCGAAACCCTGGCCAGCGGCGAAGCCGCCTTCGGCGACCTCGCTGGCCGCTTCGACATCAGCCGGCCTGCCGTGTCGCAGCACCTGAAGGTACTGAAGGACGCCGGCATCGTCGTCTCGCGCGCCGATGCGCAGCGGCGCATCTACCGTCTCGGCGACGACGCGCTCGATGAACTCGATGACTGGATGAGAAAAGTCCGCGGCTACTGGAACGCGCGGCTCGACAGGCTCGAGGACGCACTCGCCGCGGCGGACAACGAGGAGAACAGCAGATGAACAACCACTACGGTGAAATGATCGACGACCGGACGATTCGCTTCGTTCGCATGCTGCCGGGACCGATTGACCGCGTCTGGCGTTACATCGTCGAAAGTGACAAGCGCAAAACCTGGCTGTGCGCGGGTGACATAGAGACGCGCGCCGGCGGACGGGTCGACATGCTGTTTCACAACGAATCGCTGTCGACCGAAAAGGACATCCCGCGGCCCGAAAAGTACCGCGACATGCCGGAGAAAATGGCGTTCGGCGGCGAGGTGACACGCTGCGAGCCACCGCACGTCGTCGCGCACACGTGGGAATTCGGCGACGAACATTCCGAGGTGTGCTACGAACTCGAGGAGGTCGGTGACCGGGTCCGACTGACGCTGACACACACGAAGCTCGATACGCCGGACACCGTGCTCAGCGTCAGCGGCGGCTGGCATACGCACCTCGACGTCCTTGTCGCGGTGCTCAACAACGAGACGCCACCGCCGTTCTGGAAGACGCACAGCGCCTGGGAGGCGAAGTACGCGGAACGCCTCGGCGCTTGAGGGCGCTCGTTTACTCGGGCTTCACGAACTTCAACGTCATGCGATTGGACTCGCCGATCGCATCGACCTCGGCACGCTTTTCCGGGTCTTCACCGGCCAGCGCATAACTCGGCGGGAGACGCCAGACGATGTCGTCCGCGCCTGGCACGTCAAGCGGATTCTCGTTGATGTCGGACTCGGCGACGAACTCGAAGCCGGCGTTTTCGATTTGCTCGATCACCCACGCCTTCTTGAGGTAACCACGGCCGCCGCTCGCGAACTCATCAGGCATCGACTCACGCGCTTCGTGCTGCACAACGCCGAAAATGCCGCCGGGTTTCAGCACATTAAACGCATCGGCGAGCGCGGTATCGAGGTACGGGCCCTTGCCGGCGCCCTGGAAGTTAGCCAGATTGTGCAGCACGCGCGGGAAGAAGACGACGTCTGCGCTGCCGTGCATCGACTCCGGCATCGAGCCGAAGTAAAACGCATCGATTTCGGCGCCGTCGTCACCGCCCCATCCTGCGGCATCGGCCTTGAAGGTCTCGATCCACTTCGCCATTTTGGCGACGAACTCCTCAGTACCGAACGGAAACAGCGGCCACATGTCCATCGCGTAGTTCGCGCCGATCAAGCGGCCTTCGCTACCGAGGTACCTGACGAGAATCTTCGTGTACCAGCCGCCGCCGGGCAGGCCTTCAACGACGGTCATGCCCGGCTCGATGCCGATGAACTCGAGCGTTTCCTTCGGATGCCGGTGGACGTAGCGTGCCTTGATGTCTTCAGGCTGTGCGTCGAGCACTTCGTCAAGCGACGGGCCCTGGGTCGTCGCTGCGTTGATCGGCTCGTTCGCCGTCGCATCCGCTGCATCCTCGCCGGCCTGCTGGCAGCCGACCAGCGCGATCGTCAAAAGCAAGAACAACAATTTATTCATGGGACTCTCCGTTGAAGTCTTTTTTATGCGGTCAATCGAGCGAGTACAGGATAGCGATGACGTCCTTGCGCAGCACGTCGATTTCCTTTCGAATGTTTTCCACCGACTGCATTCCCTTGGCACGCCTTGCCGCGTCCCGGGCGTCACATGCAGCCTCATCATCGTACTCAAGTCCGCGCCAGTTCTCCCCCCAGACGTTTTTCAGCGTGCTCGCGCTTTCCGGTGTCATGTCTTCCAGCACCAGCGTCAGGTCCTCGATGGCTTCGACGATTACCCAGCCGCTGCGCGGATTGCCGCGGAAACTCAGGTTGCAGTCGAAGTGAATGTAGTTGATGAGCTCTCGCAGCTCGCCCAGTTTCAGCAGGATTTCGAACGATGCCCAGCGCTGGTTTCGATTGTTTTCGGTGTGCTCGTTGCGCCACGTGTTATAGCCGAGACTCGTAATCGCGATAACGAGACTGATCAGCGCGACCGCATTGCGGCGCAGCTGCTCGGTGATTTTTTCCTTCGGCATACGGCGCTCCTGACGTGGTAATTGTTATTCAGGACCGGTTCGCGGTCGTATTTATTTCCAGCGCATTGGCCGATAGCGCGTGCTCCGGCCACATCGATTCTACGCCACCTTTGTGCAGCCGCATCAACCAGGCGACAGCGAGTACGCCGCCGAGTGCAATGGCTGCGAGGAACAGGAAGAAATCGTGCATGCCGGCCATTCCCGGCGCCGCATCGACGATGCGGCCGGCGATCGGCGCAAAGAAAATCTCCGGCGTGAAACCGACCAGCGACACCATGCCGACCGCGGCGCCGGTCACCATTTTCGGGGTCTGGTTCTCCTCGAGCAGCGCGAAATAGATTCCGCGTAGAGCGAACACGGCGAAAAAACTGAGGTAGACATTAATGTAGATCAGCATCGTGCCGGGCCCGGCGGGTGTCAGCACCGACAGCGAAAGGTACGATCCGAGCATCAACAGGAACGCGATGCCGATCGAGCGCGTGACGTCGAAGCGATCGGCGACCAGGCCCGCGAGGATCGCGGCAATGGGCCGCAGATAAGACGCCAGCGTCACGAACGCCGCCGCATCGACCTCGTTCATCGCGAACGCAGCCTGCGCGTAGAGCGCGTAGAAATCGCCCGCCTTGTAGCCGCAGTAGGCGAACACGATGATCGCCGCCTGCGCCCAGATCACCGGCCGGCCGAGCACGACTTTCATACCTGCGAGCGGGTTCGGCCTGCGCCCCTTGCGGTAGTCCGGAACCGGGATCACAAACCAGGCAAGGAGCGCGGCAATCATCGTGATCAGCGAATACGCGAGGATGACAGCCTGGAAGGCTGCGCGTCGCTCGTCGTCGGTGGCCGAATCGACGGCCTCCGGCATCAGCCCGGCGAAAAGCGCGACACAGACGGCCGCGACGCTTGCGGCGACGAAGCCGCGACCGGCCTCCAGAATCCCGAACGCAGTTCCCTGGGCATTGCGCCCACCCCAATCCCGGGTCGCGCGGATCAGCGCGCCCCAGAACAGCAGGATCGTCGTCACGCCCCAGAATCCGTACAGCGCCGCCATCTGCGACGCGCCGGGAATCGTTGCCATGTAAATACCGCCCAGCGACGTGACGCCCAGAGATGCGGCGAGCAGGCTGCGCGCCGTGTAGCGATCCGCGAGCGCGCCGCCGGGAAAGTACGCAATCATCGCCGTGATGCCGTAGATCGCGAACAGGTCACCGAGTTGGGTATTCGTAAAACCGAAAACCTCGAGAAACGTAGGGCGGAAAAAACGAGCCGTATGAAACGGCAGTCCGAACACCATCTCCCCGGCGATGATCAGCGTGACGATCAGCTTTATTCGCGACACGGGGGCCTTCTTTCGGATGCGGACGCGTCAGTATACGTGAAGCCCGGCGGAACCTTGCCGGCGTGCGACAGACTATACTAACTGGACCCGGAGAATCCCTTGCTGCTTCGATCTGTCACCATTGGAATTGCTGTCGCTGCGAGCAGCGTGCTGCTCGCTTGCGCGTCGTCGCCGGACGCGCACGATTCCGCGATCGCGGAGGAAGCGGAACGCTGTCATTTCGACGAAACCTGGAGCTGCGTTGAGCGCATGGGACACGCGGAGCGATGCTTCTGCGCCGACAAGGACACGCTGCGCGAGCTGCTGGAGCCGACCGTCCGCTAGGTACGTAAGCGATAGCCGGTCTTGAAAATCCAGTGCACCGCGTACAGGCACAGGCACAGGAAACCGACCGTCGAAACGACGCTGACGATGACGCTGACGTCGGCATTCTCGTAAAAGCTCCAGCGGAAGCCGCTGATCAGGTAGACGACCGGGTTGAACAGGCTGATGGTCTGCCAGGCCGGGGGCAGCATGCTGATCGAATAGAACGTGCCGCCGAGAAACGTCAGCGGCATGATGACGAGCACCGGCACGATCGTCAGCTTCTCCCAGCCGTCGGCCCAGACGCCGAGAATAAAGCCGAACAGGCAGAACGAGATCGACGTCAGCACGAGGAACAGCAACGCGACGAACGGATGCGCGAGCTCGATCGTGACGAAGAAGTTTGCCGTAATGAATATGATCGTGCCGATGATGATCGACTTGGTTGCCGCTGCGCCGACGTAACCGAGCACGACTTCGACCCACGACACCGGTGCCGACAACACTTCGAATATCGTGCCGGTGAAACGCGGAAAGTAGATCGCGAACGAGGAATTCGAGATGCTCTCGGTCATGATCGACAGCATGATCAGGCCGGGAACGATGAAGGCGCCGTAGCTGACGCCGTCGATCTCGGTAATCCGCGAACCGATCGCGGCGCCGAAGATGACGAAATAGAGAGACGTCGACAGCACTGGCGCGACGATGCTCTGCACGGCCGTTCGAAACATGCGCGCCATCTCGAACTTGTATATCGCGGCGACGGCGTGCAGGTTCATGATGGCTTCCTCACGAGGTCGACGAAAATTTCCTCAAGCGAGCTTTGCGTCGTGCGCAGGTCATTGAAGCCGATGCCGGCGCCCTGCAGGTCGGCAAGCAGTCCGGTGATGCCGGTGCGCTCCTCGTTCGTATCGTAGGTATAGATCAGCTCGCGCCGGTCGTCCGACAGCGTCAGGTCGTGCCGCGCGAGCGACGACGGCACTTCGCCGAGTACATCGCTCAGATGCAGCACGAGCTGCTTCTTGCCGAGCTCCTGCATCAGCCGCGTTTTCTCCTGCACCAGGATGATCTCGCCGTGGTTGATGACCCCGACCCTGTCCGCCATCTCTTCCGCTTCCTCGATGTAGTGCGTCGTCAGGATGACGGTGACGCCGGACTCTCGCAGCGCCGAGACGACATTCCACATGTCCTGGCGCAGCTCGACGTCGACGCCGGCCGTCGGCTCGTCGAGGAACAGCAGGTCAGGCTCGTGTGACAGCGCTTTGGCAATCAGGACGCGGCGTTTCATGCCCCCGGACAGCTCGATAATACGGCTGTCGCGCTTGTCCCACAGCGACAGCGAGCGCAGCACTTTTTCGATGTGCTCGGGGTTCGGCGGCTTCCCGAAAAGGCCGCGGCTGAAGCTGGCTGTCTTCCAAACGGTTTCGAAGGTTTCGACCGGCAGCTCCTGCGGCACCAGTCCGATGATCGACCGCGTCTGGCGGAACTCGCTGACGATGTCGTGGCCGTTGACGAGCGCCGTGCCGCTGGTCGCGCGAGCAATGCCGCAGACGATATTGATCAGCGTCGTCTTGCCCGCGCCGTTCGGGCCGAGCAGCGCGAAAATCTCGCCGCGCTCGATGTCGAGGCTGACATTTTTCAGTGCCTCGAAACCGCCGGCGTAGGTCTTATTGAGATTGCTGACAGACAGGATCGGCTGCATGCGCGGAGTGTACGCGAATCGTTGTGACGTCGAGAAGCCGGTGAACCGACAAACCCGCAGCATCGCTACCCTGCGGCTTTCCTCAGTCCGAGAACACCTTGCCTGGATTCAGTATGCCGCCCGGGTCGAGCGCTCGCTTGAGCTGCTTCATCAGCGCGACCTCCCTGTCGCTACGTGAGTAGCGCAGGTACGGCCGCTTCTCGAGGCCGATACCGTGCTCGGCCGAGATCGATCCGCCATACGGTTTCAGTTCGCGGTAGATGCGGTCCATCGCTTCGCCCAGCTCGTCGCTATCGTCGCTGCCGATCGTCATCATGAAATGCAGATTGCCGTCGCCGAGATGCCCGAAGGTCGTGTTGCGGAACGTGTCGGGCCAGCGCTCGCCAAGCGAGCGATTGACTGCCGCTGCGTAATCCGCTGCGTCACCGATCGGCAGGCTGATGTCGAACGCGATCGCCGGCCGCATCTTGTCGACGAGTCGGTCGATGTCGTCCCGGATTGCCCACATCTGCTGGCGTTCCCGCACGCTTTGCGCAAAGACAGCGTCGTTGATCAGCGCGTTTTCCAGCGCTTCCCCGAGCGCAGCCTCGAAGCGTTCCGCATCCGCGTCCTGGTCACCACCCCGCGCCTCGATAAGGATGTAATACGGATACCCTGATGGCAGTAGTTGCCGGTGTCGGCCCGAATCATCGACGACAGTATCGTAAAAGTCGGCCCACATGACTTCGAACGCGGTCAGTACGCCACCCAGTGACGAACCGAGCTCGTTGAGCAGTGCCGGCACGTTTGCGAAATCGTCGACGGCAACGAAAGCCGTGTTCTGGCTGCGCAGCGCCGGACGAAGCCGCAATACCGCGCGGGTAACGATGCCAAGGGTGCCTTCGGTGCCGATGAATAGTTGCTTCAGGTCGTAGCCGGCGTTGTTCTTCAACATGCGGTTCATTGACGAGATCACTGTGCCATCGGCGAGTACGGCTTCGAGCCCGAGCACTTGCTCGCGCATCATGCCGTAGCGAATGACGCCGTTGCCGCCAGCGTTCGTCGAGATCGTACCGCCGATCGTTGCGGATCCGCGCGCACCCAGGTCGAGTGGAAACATCAGCCCCTCGGCCTCGGCGGCTTCCTGAACCGTCTGCAGTGCCACGCCGGCCTGCACCGTCATCGTGCACCCCTGGCGGTCGATGGCCTCGATCGCTTTCATGCGCTCCATCGACAGCTGGATCTCATCGTCGTTGCTGTGCGTGCCGTCGACCAGGCCGGTATTGCCGCCAACCGGAACGACGGCTTGTCCGTCGTCGTGGCAGGCTCGCAGCACCGCTGCAACCTCGTCCGTATTTTTTGGCCTGATGATCGCGCGGGCGCGCACCGGTTCGGGACGCAGCCAGCCGGATTGCCGCGCGGTGACGTCGTCGCCGGTCAGGATGCCCGTCGGCCCGACGATTTCGGTCAAAGTGTCAATGACATCAGCCACGATTCACGGCGCCCTGGTTCGCAGCTGGTCGGCGTAGGCGAACAGGCCGACCGCGCCGCCCGTGTGCAGGAAGACAATCGATTCCGCGCCATTGAAGTCGCCTTTATTGACGAGATCGATAAGCCCGGCCAGCGCCTTGCCCGAGTACACCGGATCGAACAGCAAGCCCTCGAGGCGCGCCAGCAGCAGCACGGCGTCGTTCATCGATTCGGTCGGAACACCGTATCCGTCACCGATGTAGTCGCAGTTTGCGGTGACGTCACTCTTTTGCACGCAGCCGGGCGCACCGACAAGCGCTGCCGTTTCCTCGGCCAGCGCAAATACCTTTGCCTCCTGCACCGCTTTCGGCGCGCCGACACCGATGCCGAGCAAGGGTATGCCGCTATTCGACGCCTTGAGCCCGACGATGAGACCGGCCTGCGTCCCCGCACTGCCGGTTGCGGTCACCAGGTGGTCGATGACCAGCCCCTGGTTGTTGGCCTGCTGCATCAGCTCCAGCGCGCAATTCACGTAGCCCAGCGCGCCCGTCGGCGTTGACGCGCCGCCGGCCACGATGAAAGGCGTCGCGCCATCCGATGTCAGCTCCTCGGCGCGTCGCTGCATCACCTCGTCGAAATCCGTGCCGGCCGGATATTCATGAATTTGCGCACCGAAAACCCGATCGAGCAGCACATTGCCGGAGTTTCTGTAGGTGTCGCTGGGATCCTTGAGCCGATGCTCGAGAAAGACCTCGCATTTCATGCCGAGCCTGCACGCGGCCGCTGCGGTCTGGCGCACGTGGTTCGACTGCAGCGCGCCAACGGTAATAATCGTGTCGGCGCCCTCGGCCACTGCCGCGCCCATGACGAATTCCAGCTTGCGCGTCTTGTTGCCGCCGGTGGCGAGACCGGTGCAGTCGTCGCGCTTGACGTAGATCTTCGGTCCACCGAGGTGTGCCGACAACGATGGCAGGAATTCGAGCGGCGTCGGCAGGTGCGCCAGTCGCGTGCGCGGAAATCTGGATAGCAGCATATCGAGAGCCTGTCAGCGTTGTTTCTGTGTTGCCGGCAGCGGCATTTCGCCGCGGGCCATGGCAATTGTCGTCCGTGCCAGCGCGTCAGTCGAAACGACGAGCGGCACTTCGGCGTCGGCGTCGTCGAGCACCAGCGGCACTTCCGTACACGCGACTATTATTGCACGCGCGCCGCGCGCGGCCAGCGCTGCTGCAAGCGTTTTTGACGCCTGTTTCTGCGCTGTACCGCAGTCGCCTTGTTTCACGGCATAGGCGACGTCCATCAGTCGCGCACACTCGGGTGCTGTCATTTCAATACATTCGAAGCCGGCCTTTGCCAGCGCAGCCGCGTAGATCCCTGCCTTTTTGCAGGCCGGTGTTTCGAGAACACCGATCGCGGTGATGCCTTTCGGTATCGCCGCGACACTCGCCTCGACGATGCTGACGAACGGCACGGACGTCGCGGCGACAATGTCGCCCTGCCACGCATGTGCCGTGTTGCAGGGCATGACGAGGAAGTCGGCGCCGGCGCGTTCGAGTCCGGCCGCCATCGCGGCCAGCGCCGGTCCCGGGCTGACACCGTCTGCAAGAATCGCCTGCTGCCGGTTCGGCACGCCGGGATTCTGGTCCACGAGCAGCCGCACGTGCTGCTGCTCCGCTATCGCGTCGCCAAGCGCCAGCACCCGGCGCATGAAATCGATCGTCGCGGCGGGGCCCAACCCGCCGAGCACGCCGGCGATGCGGCCATTGTCGTCCATTGCCTCCTCGTATTTCTGCCAGGTACCCGGTGGAAGTGTGACACACTACCCGCATCACCGGGACAGCACCGGCTAAGGTGTTTGTCGCCTTCCGCCCCGCCTCGGAGAAGCCTCATGTCCGTATCCCCCGCCGCGCTCTGCCGTGCGTTGCTCGCGGCTTTCACATTGGTTCCGTGCGCCGCAATTGCACAGGACGACATCGAATTCGAACTGACGCCCGAGGAGATCCGGGAGCTCGAGTATTACCAGTCGGTCGTCGATTCACTGCAGCCGCAAACCGGGGAAATCGTCCTTGGCAACGATCTGGCGACACTGGTCGTGCCGGACGCGTTTTACTTCCTCGACGCTGGCGACGCGGAGACCGTACTCGTGGACCTGTGGGGCAACATCCCGGGCCAGGACGTGCTCGGCATGTTGCTGCCGTCCGAGTATTCACCGCTCGACCTCGATTCCTGGGCGGTAACGATCGACTACACCGAAGACGGCTATGTATCTGACGACGATGCCGCGGAAATTGATTACAACGAGCTGCTGCGCGACATGCAGAAAGACACTCGCAACTGGAACGAAGAGCGTATCGATTCCGGCTACGAAGCCGTGGAGCTGCTTGGCTGGGCCGAGCCGCCGCACTACGATGCCGCGGAGAAAAAACTCTACTGGGCCAAGGAACTGCGCTTCGGCGACATGCCGGAGACGACGTTAAACTACGAAATCCGCGCGCTCGGCCGCCGCGGCATATTGAGCATGACGTTTATCGCGGCAACAAATCAGCTCGACGAAATCAACGCGCATCGCGAACAGGTACTTTCGATGGTGGCGTTTAATGAGGGTAACCGTTACTCCGACTTTGACCCCAGTATCGACAAGGTCGCTGCCTACGGCCTCGGCGCGCTGGTCGCCGGCAAGATTGCGGCCAAGACCGGATTGATCGCAGCGCTGTTCCTGTTCCTGAAGAAATTCGGTATTTTCATCGTCATCGGCATCGCCGCTTTCTTCCGCAAGATCGTGGGCGCCTTCAAGACCGAAAAACTCGAAATGAAATAAAAGGCGCGTAATGGGGCTCTCGCGGGCCAGCCCCTATTCGCCGATATCCTCGTTCCAGAGCTCCGGATGGTCACGGATGAAATCCGTCATCAACTGTATGCAGGTGGCGTCTTTGACGACGGTCGCGTCGACACCACGCGAGCGCAGGTAATCTTCCGGCCCACGGAAGGTCGTGTTCTCGCCAACGACGACACGGCGAATCCCGTACAGCAGGATCGCGCCGCTGCACATGTCGCAGGGCGACAGCGTCGAGTACAGCGTCGCGCGCCGGTAGTCGGACGCACTGAGCCGACCCGCATTTTCCAAGCAGTCCATCTCGGCATGCAGCACCGGGCTGCCCTTTTGCACCCGCTGGTTGTGACCGCGGCCGACGATTTCGCCGTCGATGACCAGCACGGAGCCGATCGGCACGCCGCCGGCGTCCCGTCCCTTGAGCGCCTCCTCTATCGCCGCCTGCAAGAACGGGTCGATTCCCGTGTCTGGCGATTGCTTGTCGCCTGTCATCCGTTGGTCTCCAAACCGGGTACGCGCATCATACGTTGCGCACCGAAACGGACTTGATTTGTGCGATGACCTCGTCATCGGCCTCGAGTTTCAGTTCGTCGCTGGACTTGCGCGTGATGCGCGCGACGACCTGGTCGTCGGCCGCCTGCAGGTGAACCAGCACGCTCGACTTGGTTTCCGGCTTGATGCGTATGACCCGCGCCGGCAGCATGTTCAAGATCGAGGTATCCGTCGGCGCCTGGCGGCAAATGCTGACGTCATTTGCGCGTAATCGTACGCGGACCTCGGTATCCGGCGCGTATTCACCGCGGACCCACATCGGACCTGCCGACGTAATAAGCCTCGACAGTCCGTAGTTCGCATCGTACTGACGAACGCGGGCAACAATGACCGCACCCGCTTCCTCGCCGGCGAGTACCGGGATGTCGGTTCGCACCAGCACGTCCTGCAGCTCTCCGGCGGCTATCGACTGGCCTGCGTCGATGACCAGCAGCTGGTCGCACAGCTGGCACACTTCGTCGATGTTGTGGCTGACGTACAGCACCGGCACGTGGAGCGTTTCTGCCGCTTTCAGAATGAACGGCAATACTTCCGCTTTGCGGTCCGCATCGAGTGCGACAACCGGCTCGTCCATCAGCAACAGTCGCGGCGAACTCAACAGTGCACGCGCGATTGCGACGCGTTGCGCCTCGCCGCCCGAAAGCTTCGCGGTCCGGCGCGGCAGCAGCGACGTGAGGTCCATGAGATCGACGACCGCGTCGAACTCGAAGCCACGCTTGCCGCGCGCCCTCTTGAAGCCGTATTGCAGGTTGCCGCGCACGTCGAGATGCGGAAACAGCCTCGGTTCCTGGAAGACATAGCCGATTCGTCGGCGATGCACGGCCATCGAAAACCCCTCGTCACTGTCCTGCAGCGTATCGCCGCCGATCTCCAGCACACCCTCGTCAGGGGAATCGAGCCCCGCGATCAGTCGCAACAGCGTCGTCTTGCCGGCGCCGGATCGGCCGAACACGCCGGTGATGCCGTCGGCAGGCAGACTGGCGTCGACGTCGAGCGAGAAATCATCGTGCTTGAGCTTGTAGCTCAGGCGAATCTTGCTCTCGGGCACGGCGTTCATACGCGCGTCATCCGCCGGTTGACGACGAACATCAGCAGCAGCACGACGAACGCGAATACAAGCAACAGTGCCGAAAGACGATGCGCCGACGCGTAGTCCAGCGCTTCGACGTGATCGAAGATCGCGATCGAGATGACGCGCGTCTCGCCGGGAATGTTACCGCCGACCATCAGCACCACACCGAACTCGCCGAGCGTATGCGCAAAACTCAATACCGACGCGCCGAGGAACCCGGGCGCCGCCATCGGCACAGCGACGGACAGGAACGCATTGAAGCGCGACGCACCGAGCGTGCGCGCCGCTTCAACCGGCTGCCTGCCGATCGACTCGAATGCCGCCGCCAGCGGCTGCACGGCGAACGGCAGGCTGTAGACGCAGGACGCAATGACGAGACCGAGGAACGAAAACGTCAGCGTGTCGCCGCTCGCCTGCACCCACCAGCTGCCGACCGCGCCGTATGGGCCCAGCAGAATGAGCAGGTAAAAACCGAGCACCGTCGGTGGCAGCACGATCGGCAACGCGACGATTGCCTGCATTACCGGCTTGACCGGCGAACGGGTCGTTGCGAGCCACCACGCCAGCGGAGTCGCAATCAGCAGCAGCAGCACCGTCGTCACGGCACCCAGCTGGACCGACAGCCACAGCGGGCCGAGTTCGCCGGCCGAAAAATTCATTGCCCGTCCCCGGCAACAAAAGCGTCTCGTGCCGGCACACGGTACCCGCTGGCACGGATGAGATTACGGGCGGCCTCGGACTGAATGAATGCCGCGAAATCCGTCGCGGCAGGGTTGTCGAGACCACGCCCGGTCACGAGACCGACCTGCTCGATCGGCGCATGCGTGAATAGTGGCACATCGACCCGGCAGGTCGTGACAGGCAGGTCGGCGTTCTCGAGCTGCGAGCGGGCGACAAGGCCCACCGCGGCATTGCCGCTGGCGACGAACTGCAGCGCCTGTGCAATGTTTTCGCCATAAACGAGTTGCGGCTCAAGGCGCTCCCACAACGACGCCTGCTCGAGAAACTGCTGTGCAGCACGACCGTACGGCGCGAGGCGCGGATTCGCCAGCGCGATCTTGCGCTTCGTCGTCTGCAGGAAACGCGAGCAGTCGATGCCGTCCGCGGCCGGATCGCTCGACCAGATGACGAGCTCGCCGATGGCGTAGACAAACGCATTTCGTGGGTCCCGGTTTTCCCGCTGCAACACCTCGAGCGGCCGCTCGCGATCGGCCGACAGGAATACATCGATAGGCGCGCCGTTGACGATCTGCGCGAACAGCTTGCCCGACGAGCCGCGAACGAGCACGACCTCGTGTTGTGTCGTTCTTTCGTACTCGCGACCGAGCGTTTCCGCGGTATCCGCAAAATTACTGGCGACCGCCACGGTCACCGTTGCGGCGAGCGCCTGCCCGGCGCAACCAGCAACAATGACAACGGCCAGCACGGCCCGGAAAAATCGCGACATTCGCTGAACTCGCTGCCGGGTCTTCCCCGGCCCTGTGGTGTAATGAAGATAGCCGAGACCGCAAGGTGCGGAAACCCTGCCGGCGGAATTTAACGACCGCTGCGGTGTCCTGGCGATAAAGGGGGCGGCGAAATGCCAGAAAATAAAGCGCGAATGGACCGGCGCACCTTCCTAACCGCGTTGGGCGGGACAGCGGGCGGTTCGGCAACGATGCGCGCCATGGCCGCGATGGGTATTGCAACGACGGTGCAGGCCTGCGGCTCGTCATCGGGCTCCCCCGCGGCTCCATCGCCGCCCACGCCGTCACCGCCGCCACCGTCCGGCGTGATGTCCCCACGGCCCGGCGACTGGCCCGCGAATGTCGGCGCCGGCAAGACCGTCGTCATACTGGGAGCCGGCATCGCCGGCATGACAGCGGCGCTCGAAATGACGCGGCTCGGCTACAGCTGCACGACCCTCGAAGCGAAGATTCTGACTTACTTCGCGCCAGCGTATCTTTCCTCATACATCGCCGGTCGCGTTAGCAAAAAAGGGTGCCTTCAAAGTTCGACGATGGGCATGAAGCCACCATAGATCAGGCGCTTGCCGTCGAAGGGCGCCGGATTCTTGTTCGGATCCATCCGCTCGTCTTTGAAATCGTCCGACATCATTTTGCTCATGGCGGCATCGCGCGTTTCCTTGTCGGGCCACTCGATCCAGGAGAACACAACCGTTTCATCGGCCGTCGCCTGGACCGACTTGCGGAAATCGGTCACCTCACCAGCGGGCACATCGTCGGCCCAGCATTCGACAACCCGCGTCGCCCCGAAATCCATGAATACGCCGTCACCCAGCTTGGCGTGCTCGATATATTCTTGTTTTTTTGCGGTCGGTACGGCGACCACAAAGCCGTCGATGTAGCTCATAACAATTTTCCTACGGGTCATATTCACAAATTGCGGCAATGAGTAAGTAGCAGAGATGTTACCTTAAGTCACACGTCATTCGGGTACAGTAAGAAAGACAATCCGTGGGGACTTAATCATCTCATGCAATTTTATGGGGGCGAATCCAACTGTATTCTGACGTTTGGCCCTCTATTCCCTTCGGGGCGGCTCGAAAATCTCGCTGACCTTGAAACCCGGGGGCGTCTAGTTAATTGGCCGGACCGCCTTGAAGATATTCATACAAACGACCTTTCTGCTCGAAGCTCCTCGATGCAAGAGCTAGCTCCTGCGCTTGCAAGGCACGGATTTCCTCGAACGGTTTGCCCAGAAGATAACTTCTATGTTTGTTCCGACTCCGAAGCCGTACCGGACTCATATTTTCAATTGGCAAAGGACACTGACATTTCGGACAATGTTGATGAGTCGTCGCATGTGGATGCGCAGCATTTTTCGGGATCATGAGCGGGCGCGCGATGAAGCCGATAAAATACTTGAGTTGATAGAATCACGGCTTGTGTCACCGCAAGACTGAGCGACTACTTTTGGCCGTGAGGCGACAATCGCCTGGTATGCGCTATAATTTCTACTACTGACCCGAAGCGGTTAGTTGACGTGAATGTCGTTTGGGAACCGCCATGTTGTTCCTAAATTCTATAAAAAAAGTTAGGGAGAAGCACGATGAACCTCTACGTAATTCTTCGCCGTGATGGATTTGCTGACGGAGCCACTCTTGAGGCGGCCGCAGCTCGATCAACAGAAGTCGGCGATGGCATGCCCAATGACATTCGTTGGATTCGATCATATGTACTCGGCGAGGACGGCGGTACGCTCGGAACAGTCTGTATATACCAAGCCAGTAGCGAAGAAGCGATTCGGCAGCATGCCGATGCGGCCGACCTACCTATTTCCGAAATCATACCCATCGCGGACACGGTGATCGTTCGCCCCGATCCTGATTAGTAAAGGCGGTGTTGAGCATCTGCTTCTGGCCGTAAGCTGCCGTAAATTTTCCGTCAGTTTTAGTGTTCTGAATGACTGCTTACGGGAAGTGCGGACGCTGACGCGTCCGCAGGACAACGCCTGTGGTCCAATATCCAATATCACCACCAGGAGCGGTCTTTTATATCGACTGTAAATGCTAGAGCTCTTGCACTGCTAATGGCCAGAAGCAGACATCCAGGGACCACGATTATGGAATCAACAGACCTAAAACGTACCGTCA
>JBFIQH010000058.1:0-15395 GCA_041609735.1 Woeseiaceae bacterium
GAAGAGGACAGCTCATGACTACTCATACGGGCGGCTGCCACTGTGGCAACGTACGTTTCGAAATCGAAGCGCCGGCAAGTATCGAGGCAACAGAATGCAACTGCAGCATCTGCAGCAAGACCGGTTTCCTGCATTTGTTCGTGACGCGCAATAACTTTCGGCTGCTGGCGGGCGAGGACGAACTGACGACGTACACGTTCGGGACCGGCGTCGCGCAGCATTATTTCTGCAGGACCTGCGGTATCAAGTCGTATTACCTGCCCCGGTCGCATCCGGACGGCTACAGCGTCAATGTGCGCTGCCTGGACGCGTCGACGATTGAGTCGGTCCGGACGACCCCGTTCGACGGCCGCAACTGGGAGCAGAATGTTGCCAAACTGTCGCCATTAAGCGACTGATATCCCAGCGGTTTGGCTGGCCAGTCGCCGGATCATCCCTTATAGTTCAGCCCTTTGAGCGAATGCGAAAACCCATGAACCTCAAATCAGCCCTGTGCGCGGTCTTGATCGTGCAGCTCTTCGTTTCTCAGGCCGTGCTGGCCGAATCCCGCTGGGTCAGCGATGAATTCGAGATCACGCTGCGGACCGGGCCGAGCACCAGCAATGCGATCCAGCTGATGATCAAGAGCGGCACGGAGCTCGAAGTGCTCGAGCGGGATGCCGCGAGCGGCTATTCGCGTGTCCGCACGCCCGGCGGAACCGAAGGCTGGGTGCTGACTCGCTACCTGATGTCGGAGCCGAGCGCGCGCGAGCAGCTGCAAACGCTGACCGGTCAGCTGACGACGGCCACGACGCAGGGCACGTCCCTGAATTCGCAATTAGCCGCGGTTCGCACCGAGTACCAGGCGGCAGAGCGCCGCATAAAGACGCTCGAGGACGAGAATGCCAAACTGTCGGCGGAGCTGGCCGAAATCAAGCGCACGGCAGCGAACGTGCTGTCGATCAACGATCAGAACAAGGAACTGCGCGACCAGCTCAATGCGACGGAAATTCGCATCGATACCCTGGAGCACGAAAACCGGGAGCTGATGAGCGAGACAAAGCGTTACTGGTTTATGTCGGGTGCGCTCGTGCTGGTCATAGGCATCATTCTGGGCCTGTGGTTGCCGCGTATTCGCTGGCAGCGCCGCTCCCGATACGACCGTTTTTAGGCCTCGCCGGCAGAATTAACGAATCAAACGGACTCGCCGGCCAGAAACAGCCACGTCTCGATTACGGTATCCGGGTTCAGCGACATGCTTTCGATCTTCTGATCGACGAGCCATCGTGCGAGGTCAGGATGATCGGAAGGGCCCTGGCCACATATGCCGACGTACTTGCCCTGCGCCTTGCAGGCGCGGATGGTCATTTCGAGCATCAGTTTGACAGCTTCGTCGCGCTCGTCGAAAAGGTCGGCAATGAGGCCGGAATCGCGATCGAGGCCGAGCGTCAACTGCGTCATGTCATTGGAGCCAATGGACATGCCGTCGAAATACTGCAGGTATTTTTCGGCGAGCAGCGCGTTAGTCGGCAGCTCCGACATCATGACGATCTTCAGGTCGTCCTTGCCCCGCTCGAGGCCGTTTTGCGCCAGCAGATCGATGACGTCCCGCGCCTGATCGACGGTGCGAACGAACGGAATCATCAGCTGCACGTTGCTGAGGCCCATGTCGTTGCGGACCTTGCGTATTGCAGCGCATTCCAGTTCAAAACAGGGTCTGAAGCTGTCGGCAACGTAGCGAGCCGCCCCGCGAAAGCCGAGCATCGGGTTTTCTTCGTCCGGTTCGTACAGCTCGCCCCCGATCAGGTTCGCGTATTCGTTTGACTTGAAGTCGGACAGACGGACGATGACCGGTTCCGGCGCAAAGGCGGCTGCAATCGTCGCAACGCCTTCGGCCAGCTTGTCGATGAAGAAACCGACCGGGTCCGGGTAACCGGCCATCTGTTCGTTGACGGCGGTCTTCGTGTCATCGTCGAGACTGTCGTAATCGAGCAGCGCCTGCGGGTGAACGCCGATCATGCGATTGATGATGAATTCGAGCCGGGCCAGGCCGACGCCAAAGTTCGGTATGTTTGCGAAGTCAAATGCCCTGTCCGGATTGCCGACGTTCATCATGATCTTGACCGGAATGTCAGGCAGGGCGTCGAGCTCGATCAGTTTTTCATCGAATTCCAGAGCGCCGCGATACACGAAACCCTCGTCACCCTCGGCGCAACTGACGGTGACTTCGGTGCCGTCCTTGATGACGTCGGTTGCGTCGTTGCAGCCCACGACCGCCGGAATGCCGAGCTCGCGCGCAATGATTGCGGCATGGCACGTGCGTCCGCCGCGATTGGTGACAATCGCCGCCGCCCGCTTCATGACCGGCTCCCAGTCCGGGTCCGTCATGTCGGATACGAGCACATCACCCGCACGCACACGATTCATTTCAGCGGCATTCCGAATGACTCGCGCCTTGCCGACGCCAATCTTCTGGCCAATGCTGCGACCCGACGTGATGACGTCGGACTTGCCCTTCAGCGTATATCGCTCGATCGTCCGGCCGCTGCGGCTCTGCACCGTTTCCGGGCGCGCCTGCAGGATGTAGAGGTTGCCATCATTGCCGTCCTTGCCCCACTCGATATCCATTGGCCGCTGGTAATGCTTTTCGATGGTCACGGCCATTTTCGCGAGCGCAATGATGTCGTCTTCGTCCAGCGAGAACGACTGGCTGTCGGCCTCGTCGACGTCGACGGTCAGCACGGACTTGCCCGGCTCCGTATCGTCGCTGTAGATCATCTTGATCGCCTTGCCGCCGAGATTCTTCCTCAGGATCGGATAGTCTCCGCGTTCCAGGCCGGGCTTATATACGTAGAACTCATCCGGATTAACGGCACCCTGAACCACCGTCTCTCCGAGCCCGTATGACGACGTTATGAAGACTGCATCGCGAAAACCGGACTCGGTGTCGAGCGTGAACATGACGCCGGACGCGCCAATGTCGCTTCGGACCATGCGCTGCACACCGACCGAGAGCGCGACCAGGCTGTGATCGAAGCCCTGGTGTACGCGGTAGGCGATCGCACGGTCGGTGAACAGGGATGCATAGACCTTGTGCAGCGCCTCGATGACCTTGTCGAAGCCACGCACGTTCAGGAAAGTTTCCTGCTGGCCCGCGAACGAAGCATCGGGCAGATCTTCTGCAGTTGCCGAGGACCGCACCGCGACCGAAATGTCCTGTCCGCCGGACATCTCATCCCACGCATCGCTGATCGTCCGCATGAGTTTTTCCGGCAGTGCGGCATCCAGTACCCAGCCGCGAATATCACGACCGGCGGCGGTCAGCGCATCGATGTCATCGACATCGAGCGTTGCGAGCCGGTCGTTGATCCGCTTGTCGAGTCCGTCGACCTTGAGGAAGTCGCGATACGCAGCCGAAGTCGTTGCGAAACCGCCAGGTACGCTGACGCCGAGACCACTGAGATTGCTGATCATTTCGCCGAGCGAGGCGTTCTTGCCGCCCACGATTTCGACGTCATCCATACCAAGCTCGTCGAGCTTGATGACGTATCGGTCCAATGTTTGCTCCCTTGTGGTTCCCCGGCCGGACGTGGACAATCAGCCTGATGAAAGAACGTACCGTTTATTTTCTGTCAGACCAGACCGGAGTTACCGCGGAAACCCTTGGTCACAGCCTGCTGACGCAGTTTAAGCAACAGAATTTTCGGCAGGTGACTTTGCCATTTATAGATACTGAAGACAAGGCGAGAGAGGCGGTTCGAAAAATCAATGCCGCCGCTGAAGGCCAGCCCCACAGGCCAATACTTTTCTCAACACTGGTGCAGGACGAGTTTCGCGCGATCATCCGCGAAGCGAACGGGCTGTACCTCGATATCTTCGATGTATTCCTCGACCCATTGGGTGAAGAGCTCGGCGAGCAGCCCAGTCACGAGCCAGGGCGTGCACACGGTATGAGCGACATCGATGCCTATATGAAACGCATCGAAGCGACAAACTTTGCGCTGGCGAACGATGACGGTGGAATCAGCCGCAATTACGACATGGCGGACGTCATTCTCGTCGGGGTTTCACGATCGGGAAAAACACCGACGTGCTTGTACCTTGCATTGCAGTACGGCGTCTATGCGGCAAATTATCCGCTGACAGACGAGGAGTTCGAGAGCGGCAAGTTGCCCGATATCCTGGTCCGCCAGAAAAAGAAACTGTACGGGCTGACGATCAAACCGGAGCGGCTGCAGCAGATTCGCAGGGAACGGCGCCCGATGGGCCGTTATTCGTCGGCGCAACAGGTACGATTCGAGCTGCGCGAGGTTGACAAAATCTTTCGCAAGTACGGGATTCCGAACGTCGATACGACGGAATTCTCCATCGAGGAGATAGCAAGTCGAATTCTCGATAGTACCGGTGTAGAACGTCGAGTGCGACCCTGATTTCTCGTCCCCGATGCTGCTATATTGGCAGCATGTTACTCGACTCCAGCCTGGTTCCGGAAACGATCATAACCCCACGAAGCTTCGTGGGCCTGATGTCCGTGTACGAAAGCAACTACCTGCGCCTCTTGAGTATCGTGCCGGACCTCGAGCAGATCGACGGATGCTTTCGATCCCGCGTCGCCGGTGATTGCGATTTGCACCTCGATGTCCTCGACCGGAGCCGTTACACGGTAACGATGTCGCTGACCTATTACTTCGAAACGGAAGAGGGCCGAATCGCAGATCCCGACCTGCTTGTACGCGCCTATCTCGATGGCCGGCTGGCCGAGGCGATGAAGCTTGGATCGGAGCATCGTCATGTCGCCCTCCGTCAGCTGGTTCGGGAACACGGCAAGGAGCTTAGTGCTCGCTGGCGGCGCAATATCGTGCTCAACAAATGGCTGGATTACCTCCGCGAACAGGGACACCTGATTCTCGATCGCTAGCGCGAGCGGCAACGGGCCAAGTCCCCGTCGCTTCTGTAAACCTTGAAAATGTGGATTATGTCCACGCATCGCGGGGGTGCGCCTGCGATCATTCCCTCGTTACAGTCGGTCGCACATCGGGGCCGGCGGCGCGTTATGTAAAGAGGATCTGCGTTGACGAGTCTGACCGCCATCTTCGGAAGTTCGCAGGATGATGCCGGCGACAGCGAGAAGTTGCTGGAGCTGTACTGGAACCGTGCAGAGCTGAAGAAGGAATTCGCAAATCTGCGCGAAGAGACCTTCAAGCTGAAGGACCAGATTAAAACGGAGCAGGGCAACACTGCGCGTGCTCACCAAAAGTTCGAGCATATCGAAAACCTGCTGCTGGATCCGGAATGGGTGTACTCGGTTGTCGTCTTTTACCAGCTGCGCGCGCTGAACCTGCGCTGCAGAGCCAAGCTAGCCGGCTTTGCCGAGCAGCTGAAACAACAACGCGAGAAGCGACAGCACAGCCGCATGCTGGAGGAATGGAGTGCGCGTCGCCAGGCGGAATCCGAGGCGCTCGAAGCGCGCATCATCGAGCAGCGTGAAGAAAAGCAGATGCTGGAAGACCAGCTGCAGGCTGAACGTCACCGCTTTGCGATGATGGGTGGCTTGATGCGGTTTTTCCGCGGCCGCTCGATGAAGAAACTGCTCGACCGGATTGCCGACGACATCGCCTCGGCGCAGCAGGGAGAGGCGATACTGCAATCCGAACTGACCACGGTGCGCTACCGCGAAGCGCCCGATACAGCAGGTCTCGACGTTGGCAGCAAGCGCTCGATCAACCTGATGATCCTGTCGTATGCGCAGGAGTTGTACCTGCATTTCGAGGATGACAATCTTGCGGCGCTGGCCAAGGAGTCGGGCGAGAAAAGCGTCGGCGCCGTGCGCTACGGCAGTAAGTCCGACTGCGACTTCGTGCTACAGAAAATCGTCGAGCGAACCGACTGCATAGGCAAGGCGAATACGGTTGCTGACCTGCTGAAGCAGCGTGCGGTGTTGCTGGCGGAAGGCGCCACCTATCGTTTCGACGACGAAGCAGTTCCGGCGTCCAACAGCGTCAGCACGTTGTTCCAACTCAACATGCAGGGGGAGCCGCGGCGCAAGACCGTCAACATCATTGGCGAGAACTACTGGGATATTGCGAAGGTGTTGTGCCGCTGAGCCGAGCGACTAGATATCGGTGCGATACATCTTGTTGCGGTAACGCCGCAGGTCATCATCGGACAGTCCCGGGACTCTCGTCGACACGGCGGGGGGCGAAATTTCATTGTCCTGGTCGATTTCCGCCACGTCGGATCCGTTCATCGACACTTCTGCCTCGATAGATGGCGGAGTCAGGTCCGCGACCGGGTAGCGTCGTACCGCGCTGCTCGCCGGCACACTGGCCGACTCGAAATTGTCGGCAACTTCGAACACCCGTTGCAGCTTTGCGTCGAGGTCTGGCGGTGCTGGCAGCGTCGGCATTTGCGCATCGATGGTGACATCGAGATCGACAGGCGCCGACGATCCCAGATCGATCAGTTCGACCGTCAGTTCAGCAGGGTGAATGTCGATGTCCGGCGGGTCGATGGTGCGCGAATCGCATAGACTGGTGACGCCGGCACTGGCCAGGTGTGAAAACGTCAGCGCAGCCAGACCGAGCACGGCGGTAAGGCTGTCGCCGAGCGCTGCTTTGATCAACGTTTCCGGGGATCTTGGCAAGGCCTCTCCTCGGCCGTCTGTCGGCCAAGTGTTATAGACGAGTATAACAGCGGGGTGGCGAACCGCAAGCGATGCCCTAACCGGTGTTGCGGGCCGTGCGCGCGGGCGTGCTGTTGATTTGCCACAGCTCCGCCATGTCTCTTACGATGCCTGCCGCCTGGTCCAGCAAGACGTCCGGCAACTCCTCGTCGTCGATGTCATCAAGCGATTCGATGGGCTCGAGCCCCAGCGCTTTGCGGCGCTCGTTCTCGCGGTCGAGCCGCCGCTTGAGCTCCTGTTCACGTTCCCTGCGCCGTTCCTCCAGGTTCAGAGAGATCGTCTTCTGGGCGCGCGCCTGCTCGTACTCCTCGATGCCGCCGACCAGCCACTGGTAATTGGGATCGGCCTTGCTGCGCTCACTATGGGTGACCAGCAGCGACTCGATCGTCGGGTCGAGCGGCTTGCCAGCGGTAAAGCGAGTCGTCTGGATCGTGTCCCACGGCAGGGCGCTGTCGCGCACCGACTCGCCGACCTGCTCGGCGTCGATGACTGACGGCAGCACAATGTCCGGATCGACGCCTCGATGCTGCGTGCTCTTGCCGGTGACGCGATAATACTTGCCGATCGTCAGCGTCAGCTGGCCGAAACCCTGATCACTCTCCGGGTCTGGTTTCATGTACTGGTCGAGCGAGTAAAGGTTCTGAACGGTGCCTTTGCCGAACGTCTGCTGGCCGATGATGATGCCGCGTTCGTAATCCTGGATCGCCGCCGCAAAGATCTCCGAGGCCGAGGCACTGAAACGGTCTACCAGCACGGCCAGCGGGCCATCATAAGCGACGCTGGCCACCGGGTTAGGATCGTCGAGGCGGCTGATGCGGCCGTTGGCGTTTCTGAGCTGCACAACCGGGCCGTTGTCGATAAACAGTCCCGACAGCGCGGTAGCTTCCGTCAGGTGCCCGCCACCATTGCTGCGCAGGTCGATGACGAGTCCGTCGATTCCCTGCTCCTGCAGTTCGCCGATCAGCCGCTTCACATCACGTGTCGTACTGGTGTAATTCTTGTCGCCACTGGAGAGAGCGCGGTAGTCCCGATAGAACGAGGGCACTTCGATGACACCGACGCGCCATTCGCGGCCTTCGTGGGGAATCGTGACGATATCGCTCTTGGCGGCCTGTTCCTCGAGTTTCACCTGCCCGCGAGTGAGCGCAATGACTTTCTCGGGGCTGCCCGGGATTGCGTCTCCGGCGATCACCTGCAAGCGTACCGTCGTGTCGCCGGGACCGCGGATCAGGTCGACGACATCGTCGAGACGCCAGCCGACGACGTCGACCATTTCGCCGTCTTCACCCTCGGCCACGCCGGTGATCAGGTCGTTCGGCTTGAGTTTGCCGTCGATCGCGGCCGGACCGCCGGGAATGATACCGACGACCTTGACGTAATCGTCGTCCGGCTGCAGCGATGCGCCGATGCCGAAGTAAGACAGGCTCATCTGAATGCGGTATTCCTCGGAATTACGTGGCGACAGATAGCTCGAATGCGGATCGAGCGTGTGCGCGAACGCATTCATGAAACTTTCGAAAACGTCGTCGGACGTCGTCTGGTCAATACGACGCAACAGCCGCTTGTAGCGTTTCGACAGGATGTCGCGAGCTTCTGCCCAGGTCTTGTCATTCAGCACGTGTCGCAGCGCGTCGCTTTTGACGCGCTGACGCCATATGCGGTCGAGTTCCTCGGACGAGCGCGCCCACGGTTCGTCGGTGCGGTCGAACTGGAACGATTCGTCGACCGCGAAGTCCGGCTCGGTCTCCAGCACCTGCAGCGCAAATTCGTAACGCTCACGGACACGTGTCCGGTAGACCTCGTACATGTCGTACACCGGATCGAGCGGCTTGCTCTTGACGTAATCGTCCAGTTCGTAGCGAAAATTGTCGAAATAGTCGATGTCGCTTTCCAGCAGGTACATTCGATTACCGTCGAGCGACTCGATGTAGCGATCGAGTACGCGCGACGACAGTTCATCGTCAACCGCGATATGGTTGTAGTGCGAACGCTGGATGAAGTGGGTGATCGTCTGGCCGATGTCCTCGTGACGGGGCAAAGGTTCGAGGCGGGCAACGGTGCTGATCGCAGCCGTGCTGGCGACGACGGCGGCGCTCGACAGTAATAGCAATACGCCGGTCAGCCAACGCGTAAGACGGTATTCCTTGGTTCTCAAAATGCTAGCTCCATCTGCGATAAACGTAGTCTGCCGTGATCGATCCGTGCCCGGGCTGAGTCGCTGGACGCGCCCGTTGGCAATTGAGCGCACCGGCCGAGTTGGTTAGGCTAGATGTGCAAGGCGCTCCGATCAAGGGCGTATTCCTCATTAAATGCCGGCCCTTGCAGGGCATTATTTTACAATTGGATAAGAATTGAATGCGCCCATTGACGGTCATCAACGGCGTCCTTCTGGGCACCTCGTTGTCAATCTTCGTATCGCTCGTGCTGGTTCTCATCGTGTTCCTGGTGATCGGTCAGGATCATCCGCGGATCCAGGGCGAATTCCGGCCGCTGGTATCCAGCATGCTGATCTTTTTCGGTATGACCATTATTTCGGCGGGGAGTTTCTACGCCCTGGCCGTGAACCATCGGCTGCGTCTGTGGTCGCAGCTCCTTCTCGTAGCCGGCCTCGCCGCCACCGGGTTTTACTACTGGCCGTGAGTTATTCGAGCCTCGACTGGGTTAACGGAACAGACCAAGCACGCCTTTGCGGCCACCCGTCATCGACTGTTTGCGTCGCCGCCGCATCCGTGATTGCAGCTCCTTGCGGCGATTCTCGAGCCAATCGTCACGGCTGACGCTCGAGCGGGCACCCTTTTTCGATCGTTCGCGTTCCCGGAAACTGCAAAAATCCTCGTACGCTTCAATTTCGTGCCGAAGCTCGCGCACGACCAGTTCGATCATGATGGCATCGTCCAGGAAGCCGAGGCCGGGGATCTCGTCCGGAATCAGGTCCTCGGGTTCGCTGAAATAGGCGAGGGCATTGAGCACCCGATTTGCCTCCTGGTGAGGCAGGCGCCATTCGATATCCTGCAGCATGTCGATCATCAGGCGTAGCTTGACGAGCCGTTCCTTGATGAATGCCGGGGCGTCCGCTGCGTCGATGGTCTTCAGCTGCTGCTCCGCCGCCTCGACAATTTCTTCGGGCGACAGCCGGGCAGCAGCCTTGCGGGCATTGCGCATGATAAGGCGGAAATGCTCGAGATCGGACTCGTCGAGTTCGAAGGAGACTCTGAGGCTCATCGGTACCTGCTTACGCTGTGGGGCAGCGCGGTCCCTAATTGCGGAAACGCTTGTCCCAGTGCTTGGAGCGATCGAATTTACCCGTATTGTACGGATCGATGCCATCCTCGTCAGGATTCATCAGCGCATTTTCGTCGATGATACGCAGCGTCTCGTGGGTGCCGGAGTCTTCGCGCTGATACTTGGTGCGCATCAGGATATTCTTCCCGGGACCGCCATCCTCGATACGCCCGGCGACGTTGGGATCGAGCTTCTCAGCCTGTTCTGACCCGTGCGGCAAATTGACCGGCTTGCGCGGCACGACCGCGGGGCGATAGCGCATCTGCGGCCGCTTGACCGCTGGCTGCACGTCGTCCGCCTGGAACCATTTTTTCAGAAAATCGAACATCGCTTCCCGTTATTAACGCCAAGGGCTTGCCCGGTGTTGACCATGATAATCACCGGCGATTGCCGAACTGTGGTTAGATTACATAATCTACCAGCAATCTCAACCACTTAGCACTACTTATTGTTGCTATTTGTGACGTGACTCACAGTTTCCCGGCCTGCCGCCATGCCCAGCGCATCAGGCGCAGCACAGTGACGCCGAGGTAGGGGGACAGCACCAGGAACCACGCGACGCCATCGCCCTCGCGGATTTTGGCGCTCAGCAGGCTGAAAAAGCTCTGGTAGCCGGCACCACCGTACTCGCCGAACAATGCGTCGCCGACCAGCCAGACCGCAATGGGAAGTAAAACGAAACCTGCAAACAACAGGCCTGTGAAAAGCGCGGTTTCGCGCGTAATTCGCTGTCGCAGCGTAGCGGGAGAAGTAGGCATTGACGGGTCCGGTCCTCGGCAAGCCGACAATCCTTGCCCAGCGATCCGGCAAGGTCAACCCTCTGTCGATGTTGGCCGGCGGGATCGCGCCCGGCGCCTGAGAATGACGAATCCCAGGTGCACGCAAGCCGCGGAAAACAGCAGGTAGTGCGGCACGATCCAGAACCAGGCACTGATATAGAGCGTAGCGAAAAGTGCGATGACGCCGGATGCCAGGTAGAAAATCGGCAGTGCGTCATAAAGGAATTTGGGCAGCCAGATCTTGCGTGTGACCACGCCACCGGTGTTGCGATCGATCGCCTGCGTATCCATCGGATCCAGCGATTCCCTGGCTGTCGAGCTCAGCATTGATGCAAGTCCCTGCATGCTGCGATTTGTAGACGAACTTTACCGCCCGTAATGCGAAATGTCCGTGAACATGCTCACAGATTATGCCTGTGCGTTTCAGGCGTCGCGTTTGGGGCGTTCTTCGTAGCGAAATTTTGCGTTACCGATCGTGACGATGTCACCGTTCTTCAGGAAGTGCTCGGTTACCCGGCGCGAGTTGACATAAACGCCGTTCTTGCTGCCCCAGTCGATGACACGCGTGGCGTCGCCTTCGGTTGCAACAACGGCATGACGGCGACTGATGTAAGGTGCGTCCAGCTGAATGTCATTTTGCTGCGTTCGCCCGATCGTCAAGCGATCCTTGAACAACGGGAAGCGAAGTTCCTGCTGGTCGATCTTACCGACGAGCAATCGAGTAACGCGTTCCCCGGGCGTGCGAGTGCGATCGTCGATGCGTTCCGACATCCGGTCGTCGATTTCCTGGATGACGTCCTCCATTTCCCCGATGGAGTCGATTTCGTGGCTTTTCTTCGCCAGCTCAGCAAGCAGGCAGTTGATTGCCTCACTTTTCTTGCCGAGCTTGTATTCGTAATCGGCTATTGACGCGGTCAGCTTTTCGACCTGTCTCTCGAGGTCTTCGATCTTGTGCTTGCTGGTTTCTTCGTACGACGCGAGGCTTTGCTCCAGCTGCTCCTTGAAACCGCGAGTGTCGATCAGGTCCGACGCCAGCTCCTCATTAACTTTCTGATTTTCGGCCAGAGTCTCCTGCGCCTCGCCGAGTTCGAAGCGCAGCATGCGCAGCTCTTCGGCGTGTGTTTCTTCAGCCTTCTTCAATGACTCGGCCAGTTCGCCCGCATGCCGTGTTGCAGCGTCGTGTTCTGCCTCGAGTGCCTCGAGTTTCGTCGCCGCTGCTGTCGCCGCTTCGGTTGCGCGCAATTGTTCGGCCACCGCGGATTCTGCCCGGGCATTGATGTCGGCCAGCTGCCGGCGCAGCTCGTCGGCATATTGCTCGGTGCGTTGCTGTTGCGCCTTTACGTCGCGCAATTCGGCGGACTGGTGCGCAATGACTGCTTCGAGCCTCGTGATTTCCTGCCGAGCCTGCGTAATCTCGTCGCCCGCTTCGAGCTCGGTTTTTTCGGCCAGGTATTGATCCGCGAGTAATTGCAGTTCACGTGCTTCGTTTTCACGCTCGCTGATCTCGGACTTCAGCGACTTGATCGTCTGGTCACGTTTCTCGAGCAACGTCTCCTTGCGCTCGAGCTTGCGTTCGGCCGACTTCAGTTCCGCATTCAGATTGCTGGTAACTTCCTCGCGTGCCTTGATTTCCGTTTCGAGGCCGAGCCACTTTGAGTGCAGCTGTTCGATGTCGAACTGCAGGCGCTCGATCGTTTCGGAGCGCATCTTCAGGTCGGACTTCAGGTTCGCAACCGACACGCCGTCGTGAATTTCGCCGTCGAGCTTTTCAATGTCGAAGGTATTTGCGTCGCTTTCGAGCTCAGCATTGCGCGGGCCAAACGCGTGGCGAACTGTCAGGGCTTCGAGTTCCGCCGTCGGGTCGTCATCGTCCGCGACTAACTCATTCATATTCTTGTTTTCATTAGCCATACGCGCATATTAACACGCGGGGGGGCGGCCGAAGCCAGAGCGGTTCAATACGCCGTAAGGGCGTGTGACATAAGGCGTTTGTTCAGTCGCAGGGAACGGTACGGTCTGCGGCCCACACGCGCAGCGCCGATATCCGCTCCCCCATGACCACGGACAAGGGTTTCGTCTGCTGAATTTCGTCGAGGATATGCTCGGTCGTCAACGCCTCCCGTGTCGCATGTGCGGCGTACAGGGCGGCAACGACGGCCTGCTCGATTTCAGCGCCCGAGAACCCCTCACAGGCTGCCGCCAGCGCATCGAGATCGAAGTCGGTCAGCGCCTGTGAGCGACTGCGCAAGTGAATCGAGAAGATCGTGCGGCGAACGCCCAGGTCCGGCAGGTCGACGAAAAAGATTTCGTCGAACCGGCCCTTGCGAACCAGTTCGGGTGGCATGGCGCTGATGTCGTTTGCCGTCGCGACGACGAATACCCGGGCCGTCTTCTCCGCCAGCCACGTCAGAAAGGACCCAAGCACGCGCTGTGTTGTGCCGGTCTCGCCGCCACGCCCGGCCAGGCCTTTTTCGATTTCGTCGATCCACAGCACGCAAGGCGCCATGACATCGGCTGTTGCCAACGATTCACGCAGCTTGCGTTCCGTTTCGCCATGGTACTTGTCGTAGAGTGCGCCGAAGTCGAGGCGTAACAGCGGCACGCCGAAAATGCCGGCCGTGGCCTTGGCGGCGAGGCTCTTGCCACAGCCCTGAACGCCGATCAGGAGAATTCCCTTCGGCGGGTCCAGGTGCGCAGCAGACGGATCGCCGCGGAAAGGGGCCTTGCGCTGCGCCAGCCAGGTTTTCAAACGGTCAAGGCCGCCGATTTCGCTGAATTTCGCCGTATCGTACTCGAAACTCAAGGTACCGCCGCGGTTCAGCAGTTCGTACTTCGCCTGCATCACGGCGGGCAGATCGCTTTTTGTAATTGCGCCGTCATGAACGATCGCGTTGCGTGCCAACCGCTCGGTGTCCTTGTAGGTGAGGCCGGCCAGGTTTTCGACCAGCAGCTGGTATGCGCGCTTGTCCGCCTGTACGCGAGAGCCGTGGTTTTCCTGCGACCACTCGTCGGCGATACGTTCAATAATCTTGCGGCGCTCGGTTTCGTTCGGCAGCGCCATGTCGACCCTGGCGCTCAGCGACTCGAGTTCGCTCGGCAGCTTGATCTTGTGGCTGATCAGCACGATCCGGCGGTTCAGCTCCGCACTTTGCAGACAAATGTCCTTGAGCAGCCGAACGTGCACCGGATCTTCGAGAAACGGGTGGAAGTCGAGCAGTACGTAGACACCCGGCTTTTGAACCGCGCGAATGTGTTTCAGCACGTCGCTGGGGTCGGAGTTCATTGCCTGCGGTTCGAGATCGATATCGAGGCGCTGCAGGCCGTCGGTAATCGTCCAGCGAAACAGCGGCACGTACTCGTCCCTTTGCGCGCCGAGGGTCAGCGACATCAGCATCTCGAGGACACGCGATTCGTCCTGCGTCTCGATGACGACGATCGGCGTGCGCGACTTTAATAGCAGCTCGAAATCGTGTTGCTCGTCCATGGCTCGTAATCTAGCGATTTGCCGCCAGTTTACTGCAGCCGGGCAATTCGTCTGTGCGAAGGGTGTCCGATTTCCGGCCGCTGAGCTGCTCGAACGCGAGCTGAAAATCTTCGAGATCGACCGGGGTATCGCGGCCCGAAAGCAGCGGCAAAATATCGTCGAGCCCGGTGTCGCCATTGCTAGCAGCGGTGAGTTCTCGGTGAACGGCACGCAACGTGATGACGGCGAGTGCGGTCGTAGCGCCCGTTGACGACTTGCGGCACAAGCGGGACGCCGACGCGCTCCATTCGCTGAGTTGCGCCATCGCTGCCTGGTGACGGCTCTCGCTGATGGTGCCGCTGCGCCGCAGCAACTCCAGTGAGTAGAACTCGGCAAATCCCTCGACGATCCAGTCGTAGCCCGTGGCGGCGTCAACGTCGAGCGCGACGTGCATGACCTCGTGCAGCAATGAACTGGTTCCGTTTTCGCTGATCAATGGCCGGTCGGCGTGGATGTAGAGGGACTGCGGTGCCGACAGGCCGCCGCGCCACATCGGTTCGCCGGCGCTGACGATCGTCAGGCGGGGCGGCATCTCGGGTAGCACACGGGCCAGTTCCGGCAACGTCCAGTTCAATAGCGCCAGCATATCGAGGCGCCGGACCTGTTCGCTCTTGGGCGCCGCCACCGCTGCTTTCACGCCGGCAATTTGCTCACGCCGAACGCCGAGCTCTCCGGCAACGATCCAGCCTGACGGTTGCGAGAAGCGCCGATGCGGTTTGTCGACGGAATAATAGCCATCCTGTTCGAGGTATTCAGTGACGACCGACCAGCGCGCAGGCAGATCGAAGGACAGGCGCGTGACGGCATTGGCCCCTTTCAGCGTTCGCGTTGACGCACGCGGGATGATGTCCTCGGCCCGAAACAAACCCCAGTGGATATCGAGCCAGGCGTCATAGCCGTCGTCGCCGCGCTGGTTCGCGACCGTGACGCGCCACTCGAGGCGGCCGCCGGATTCGGGCGGCCGCCAGATCAGCTCGCTGCCGCTGCGTTCGACCTCGCCATCGCCGCGGATGGCAATGGATTCATCGAGCGTGAAGCGCATCTCGCGCAACAGGTAACGCGACTGAGCGACGTCGAGCACGACTTCGACAGACTGCTCGGCCGGAACAAGTGTTGCGCGGTAATGCGCCGACCACGTCGAATCGCCACC
>JBFIQH010000059.1:0-15355 GCA_041609735.1 Woeseiaceae bacterium
ACCTGTTGCGGTAAACGCACAGGAAACGACGTCCTCGATTCGCGGCAAGATCCTGGACCCGAATGGCAACCCGGTGGCGAACGCCGCTGTTGTCGTCGAGGACACGCGTAGCGGCTCGCTGCGTACCTACACGTCGAACTCTGACGGCCTGTTCCTGGCGACGCGCCTGTTGCCGGGCGGCCCGTACCGCGTCACGGTCAACGAAACCAAGACAGTGGCGGTGCCATCCGTCAGCCTTGGCGATACCTACAGCCTGATTATCAACATGACGCAGGATGCCGAGATCGAGGAAATCGTCACGATCGGCCAGTCAGCGACGTTCGTTGAAGTTGCAGCAGGACCCGCCGCAACGTTCAACCTGGATGATCTTGAAAACGCCGTGTCTTTCAGCCGCGATATTTCCGACGTTTACGGCATCGACCCGCGCCTGAACATCGACAACGATGAAGACGGCTTCGGCGTCAACTGCGCCGGCAAGCACCCGCGCTTCAACAACATCACGCTGGATGGCGTCAGCCAGACCGACCGCTTCGGCCTCAACGAGAACGGTTACGCGACCGCGGTCGGGCAGCCGTTCCCTTATGACGCACTCGAGCAGATCGCCGTCGAGCTCGCGCCATTCGACGTTACCTACGGCGGCTTTTCGGCCTGTAACATCAACGCCGTCACGAAATCCGGCACGAACGACTGGGAATTCAAGGTCTTCTACGAGTATTCGGACAATGACCTGCGTGGCGACCGCGTTGCTGACATCAACCAGGACTTTAGCCGCGGCTCCTACGACAAGACCTACCGCGGCTTCAACGTCGGCGGCCCGATCATCAAGGACCGCCTGTTCTTCTTCGCCGCCTACGAGGATTCCGAAGCACCGCGATTCCTTGCCAAGGGTTTTGCCGGTTCCGGCAACGGCGAGGAACGCGCCTGGCTGTCGCAGGCCGACTACAATCGCATCCAGTCGATCGCGCAGAACATCTACGGTTACGACACCGGTGGCGAGCCGGGCGACGGCTCGCAGGAAGACGAGAAATACCTCGTCCGCCTCGACCTGAACATCGGCGATCGCCACACGGCCTCCGTCATCTACAACTATTACGACGGCTTCCAGCTGCGCGACTCGGACGGTGATGACGACGAGTTCGAGTTTGCGAACCACTACTACACGAAGGGTGCCGAGTTCACGACCTACACCGGCAAGCTCGTATCGCAGTGGAACGACAACTTCTCGAGCGAGATCTTCTACAGCACCAGCGAGATGAACGACTCGCAGGTCACGGTCGGGCCGAAGGAATTCGGTGACTTCCAGATCAGCGTCGGTGGCCGTACCGGTACCGTCTACCTTGGCGCGGACGATTCACGCCAGGCTAACAGGCTGTCGACCGAATCGGAGTACTTCAAGCTGTCCGGGCAGTATCTGCTTGGCGATCACGTCATCACGGCCGGATACGACAGCGAGTTGCTGGATATCTTCAACATCTTCGTACAGCACTCGAACGGCGGCGAGTACGACTTCTTTGACGACTCGTCCAACAACGATCCGGGCTGCTTTGCACCCGGCGTGACCGCACAGGATCGTCTCGACGACACGCCGGGACTGGGCTGCCGTCCGTCCGGTATCGACCGTTTCGAACTTGGTCGTCCGAGCCGCATCTACTACGGCAGCGGCGGCGGAAGCAACAATCCGGACGACGCGGCCGCGGTATTCGGCAATCGCCTGAATGCTTTGTATATCCAGGACGAAATGTTCTTCGACGCAATAGACCTGACGGTCGTCGCCGGACTGCGATACGAGTGGTTCACGTCGAGTGATCGCCCGACGTTCAACCAGGCGTTCTTCGACACGACCGGCATTCGCAATGACGCCAATATCGATGGCGTCGACCTGCTGATGCCGCGCGTCGGCTTTACCTGGGGCATTCGCGACGACCTGACGCTGCGCGGTGGTGCCGGCCTGTACTCTGGCGGTAACCCGAACGTCTGGATCTCCAACGCCTGGAGTAACGACGGCCTGACTAATGCTCAGTTCCGCTTCAATTACTTCGACTCGGCGACGGTATTGCCGGGCATGGCGGACTCGCTCGTGCTTTCCGGGCAGATGCGTCCGGGATTCGACGTACCGCAGGAAATGGTCGATGCGGTCCTCGCCGTTACGCCGGCGGACGCAAATGATTCGTTCCTCGCGCTGATCGATCCCGACTACGAGCAGCCGCGCGAATGGAAATTCGCGTTGGGCGGCACGTGGGACACACCTTACTGGGACATCGTGCTCGACTTCGATTACCTGCACTCGCGTGGCGAGCGCCCGGCGTACTACGTCGACGTCTCGCAGGAAATCGTCGGCCGGACGATCATCGGTACGCCGATCTACGACTATGTCAACGGTCGCGACAATTACATGCTGACGAACTCGAACGAGAACCCGATTTCGAACGTGTTCTCGCTCGTCGCCCGCAAGTCGTTCGACTGGGGCCTCGACGTATTGCTTGGCTATGCCTACACGGAAGCCGAAGACGTCAGCCCAATGACCTCGTCGACCGCAGGCTCTAACTTCGACAACACGGCACTCAGTGATATCAACAATCCTATTGCCGCAGACTCGAACTACGTCGTACCGCAGCGCGTGACGCTGCGCCTCGACTATGCGCGCACGTTCTTTGCTGACGCCGAAACTCGCTTTACGTTGTTCGGCTACTGGAACGAAGGCCAGCCGCAGAGCTACGCGATGAACAGTAACGACCTCGAAGGCGATGGCTTCTTCGGCCGCCACCTGCTGTACGTACCGAGCGGTCCGTCCGATCCGAATGTACAGTTCACGTGGGACGCTGCCACCGGAGCCGCTTTCTTCGACTGGGTTGCCCGCGAAGGCCTGAGCCCGGGACTGACGGAGCGCAATCAGCGCAACGCGGACTGGAGCCAGCGCTGGGACCTGCGCGTCAGCCAGGAAATCCCGCTGCCGGGTGACCTCTCCGGACGCCTGTACTTCAAGGTCTATAACTTTGGCAACATGCTGAACGACGACTGGGGCAAGATTTCTGACTCGGTATTCTTCACGCCGGAATTTATCGACGTTGACGTCGACTCCGGTACCGGTCAGTTCATCTTCAACGACTTCAGCGAAGATCCTATTGAGCGCACGATTATCAATCGCAGCTTGTGGGAAGCCCGTATCGGCATCGACATCCGTTTCGGCAGCTAGTCGATCGCGACAAAGCACGACCCAAAAGGGCGGCCGCAAGGCCGCCCTTTTTTTTCCGCGTTCGTCCTGTCATGGTGTAGGCAAGCGTGCCGATGTCGCATACTTACAGGTATTGTGTCTGCATAATTGCGTTGTTCTTTTGAGCCTATGTCCCATCCCCTGTCATCCAGAGCCCGTTTCTCCGAGGTCATCGAACTTATCGGCCGCGGGCAATACGGTGACGCGGAAGCGTTGTGCCGCTCGCTGCTCGCCGAGCGCGACGGCGACGTCAACATTCTCGGCCTGCTCGGCGCCGTCCTGATCAAGTTGAACCGGCTCGAAGAGGCCGTCGACACCCTGCAAAAGACGATCGAACTTGCGCCGAACTTCGCCAAGCCACATGAAGACCTCGGCGTTGCGCTGTTCGAGCTCGGTCGCATCGACGAAGCCGTCGCGGTGCTGCAAAACGGGTTACGCCTCGATCCGTCGCTGGAACTCGGCTGGATGACGCTCGGCCGGGCGCTCGCCAGGAAAGGCGATGGTGCCGCTGCCGACGCCGCGTTCGAACGCGCCTTCGAGCTGAACCCGGAACGACGCATGCTGGCCCTGGCCGCCGAACACCACAAGGAAGGCCGACTCGAAGAGGCGGAGAAAATGTATCGGCAGGTCATCGCGAACAATCCGAAAAACGTGGATGCGATGCGGCTGCTCGGGCGCGTGGCGCTCAGCGCCAAGCGCAATGCCGATGCTGAAAAATTGTTTCGACGCGCCGTCAACCTCGCACCCGATTTCGTCGGCGCCATCAACGATCTCGGCCGTGTCCTGAAAGAACAGGACTTCCTCGAGGAGGCCATCGACTGTTTTCGTCGCGTGATCCGGCTGCAGCCGGAAAACCCGCAGGCCCACTTCCTGCTGGCCGGCGCGCTCGCGCCCGCGGCAATGACGCACGAGGCGATCGATGCCTACCGCCGGGTACTGGATCTCTCCCCGACGCACGCGGGCGCGCGGCTGGGGCTCGGACACGTCCTGAAAACCGTCGGGCGCCAGGACGACGCGGTACGGGAGTATCGTGAATCGATCCGCATCAAACCCGACAGCGGCGAGAGTTTCTGGAGCCTCGCGAACCTGAAGACCTATCGCCTGTCGGACGCGGATATCGCGGATATTGAACGTCAGCTCGCTGCTGACGAGCTGACGACGCAGTCGCGCGTCAACTTCCTGTTCGCGCTCGCCAAAGCGCTGGAAGATCGCGGCGACTTCGAGGCGGCGTGGCAACATTATTGTGCCGGCAACCGGCTGCAGCGCTCGGAGGTGAGCTACGACCCGGTACAGACGGAGGTGTTGACCGGCACGCTCCGGGAGGTTTTCGACGCCGACCTGTTCGCCCGCAACGAGGGCGTCGGCAATCCGGACCCGTCACCGATCTTTATCGTCGGTCTTCCCCGCTCGGGATCGACCCTGATCGAGCAGATACTCGCGAGTCATTCCCGGGTCGAGGGCACATCCGAGCTGCCGTACCTCGGCCGTGTCGCGACGTCGCTGAATCGCAATCGTGCCGACGGTATCAATTACCCGGAAGCCGTGCGCGAGCTTCGCCCCGCCAACTTCGCTGCGCTGGGCCGGGACTATCTCGAACACGCACGCCGGCACCGTGTTGCCGGCGCTCCGCATTTCATCGACAAGATGCCGAATAACTTTCCGTCTGTCGGATTCCTGCACCTGATCCTGCCGCGTGCGGTCGTCATCGACGCACGGCGACATCCGCTGGACGCCTGCCTCAGCGGCTACAGGCAGTTATTTGCCAAAGGCCAGACGTTCACTTACGACCTCACGGACATCGGTGAATACTTCCTGCAGTACGAGCGCATCGTCGATCACTGGCACGAGGTTCTGCCGGGCAGGGTCCTGACGGTCCAGTACGAGGACGTCGTCAGTGATTTCGAAAACCAGGTGAGGCGACTGCTGGATCACTGCGGATTGCCGTTCGAGGAGGCCTGCCTGCGTTTTCACGAGACGGACCGCCCGGTGCGCACCGCCAGCTCCGAGCAGGTTCGACAGCCGATCTACACCACGGCCGTCGGGTTCTGGCGGAACTACGAGCCGCACCTGAGCGAACTGATCGACGTCCTGGCACCGTCGCTGCCGCGCTACGCGAAATACCTGCCGGACGATCGCCCGCATCAGGATTCGTAGGGCCAGACTTCCAGGCCGTGTATGGCGTTGCGGATGTCGCGGGACAAGGTATACGTCGCGTCTGTCTGGCCACTGGCAAGGTTGTGGAGCGCGATCGTCGACGGCGATGAACCGGCTGCCACGATAGTGTCATCGACCACGCACAGGCCCCGCCCGAACGCCTGCCTGGCGATGCGTGCATCGGCAAGGTCGGTGTGCGTCAGCGATTCCGGTGCGTAGCGCGGAACCCGGAAATGCTGCTGCGCATCGGGTGATTCGTAGCGCACGACATCCGCGTCGCTGTCGTTGAACAGGATGCCGTCGCGAAACGGCTGCGCATTGTGCACGCCGCGCGGCAGCGTCACGATCTTGCGCACACCCCTGCCGTCGAACTTCAGCAACCCGAGCGTACGCAGCCCGCTGAAATACAGGCCGCCTTCAAGAGCACAGACACTGTTGAGGTGAAAGTGATTGCCGGGCTGCGGCCCGTTGTCGCCCGTCGGATCGAAGGCGCTTGCGGTATAGCCGGAATCGTCAAGACCGATGTGCAGACCCCAGCTGAAGCGCAGCTGATCGAGGTCGAAGCCGAGGACGGTATCGAAGCCGGTGGACGACAGGTACAGGCGGCGCTCGAACCGACTGATCTCGTGACAGTGCTTCAGGTACCGGCAGCGGTATGACGCCAGCATCGTGAACTTCTTGTCGTAGACGAACAGCTCGTCGCTGGCCGCGATATAGATGCGATCGCCGTCGAACGCGATGCCGCGCAGCCCCCGGTCCCAGCCGCGGCCCTGCCAGTCGATGTTCATCGTATTCCAGTCGACGGTCTGTTCGACCTCCGACGAATCGAGATCGAGCAGGAAAACGCCGCCGTGACTTTCGCCCTGCCGGGTGCCGCGCACAACAGACGTTGCGATCAACAGGGTCATTACGTCCTCGAAACGGCAATGTTATCGACAATCAATCCAGAATCCTCTGGCGAAGAACCGGGTCGCAGCGATAGAATCAGATCAAAGCACGATTCGCAACGAGTTCCATCATATGGAACGCACTGCGCCGGCGCGAACGCACTACGCCGCCAACGGGGGGAACCTTATGTCTGAAGTTGAATCGCCCGCATTGTTTCAACGACGTGTTATCGCAGCAGCCGTTACCGCGGCCTGCGTCGGAGCACCGGCAACCCAGGCGCAGGACGCGCTCGAAGAAATCATCGTCACGGCGACCAAACGCTCGGTCAACCTGCAGGATGTGCCGCTCGCGGTCACCGCGTTCACAGAACAGGATATCGTTCGCCAGGGCTTCAAGACGCTCGACGACTACTTCGGGCAGATCCCCGGCCTGACGTTTTCGCGGCGCGAGCCAGGCGGCACCACGGTCCTGATGCGTGGCTGCACGATCTCGGGGCTGTCGTTCGGCGGCAGTTCGACCACGTCCATCTACCTCGACGAGCAACCGATCACGGCGGCCGGCCGCAACCCGGATGCGCGGTTGATCGACATCGAGCGCGTGGAGGCGCTCAGCGGCCCGCAGGGCACGCTCTACGGCGATGCATCACAGTGCGGCTCGCTGCGAATCATCACCAACAAACCCGACACGTCGATGCCGAAGGGCTGGCTCGACGCGGGCTTTACGTCGGTTTCCGACGGCGACATCGGTTACGGCATCAGCGGCATGGCCAACCTGCCGATTGTCGACGGCAAGGTCGCGCTGCGCCTCGTCGGCTTCTTCGAGGAAGAAGCCGGGTATATCGACAATGTCCTGGCGACGAGCCCGGGCGGCACCTTCGACAACAGTGCCTTCGTCGAAGACGACATCAATTCGGCGACGAATTCGGGCGCGCGCGCGATGCTGCGCACACACCTGGATGACAACTGGACTGTGGACGTCGCCGCTGTCTACCAGCGCAAGGAACTCGACGGCTTCGGCGATACCGATACGTCGGATCGGTTCTACGCCGGGCGCAATATCGGCGACCTCGAGCAGATCCGGTTTGGCAGGGATTCCTGGGACGACGAGTGGTACCAGCTGTCGGTAACCGCCGAGGGCAGCCTCGGATTTGCGGACCTGATGGTCACCGGCTCCTTCTTCAGCCGCGAAACCGTCTACGAAGCGGACGCGACGTCGTACCAGTTCGCCTTCAACCAGCTGTCCGACTATTTCGGGCCGTATTACACCGTCTACGACTTCGGCGGCGACCCGCAGGCGTTCGCATTCAACAACGAAGAGACCGACCTGGTTACCGCCGAGATCCGCCTCAGTACGCCGGCCGAATCGACGAGCCGCTGGAACGGTATCGTCGGCTTCTTCTACAACCGCGACGAGGGGCACACGCTATTCTATTCGGGAAATACCGCTTTCGACACGTCGCCGGCATTTGCCTACCTGAACTACCTCGCCTACTACTACGACAACTCGTTCCCGCTGCCGGCGCCGCCGTCGGGCGGCAACTGGTTTACCGGCGTCTACGATTCCACGCTCGAGCAAATGGCGCTTTTTGGCGAGGTGGGCTTCGAGGTGACCGAGAATTTCAATATCACGGTCGGCGGCCGCTTCTTCGACATCAAGCTGGACCGCACGCTGACCCAGGGTTCGCTGTTTCCCGTCGGCACGGAGCCCGATTGCACGGTCGACTTCTGTTTCGGCGGCGAACCGTTTGTCGGCACGTCCGACGAATCGGACTTTGTGCCGAAAGTCACCCTCGACTACCGCATCAATGACGACACGATGGTGTACGCGACCTATTCCGAGGGTTTCCGCCGCGGCGGCGCCAACGCGGCGCGCTCGACCTCGGTGTTCGGCCCGGGGCAGCCGTTTCACCAGTACAACTCGGACGTCCTGAAAAATCACGAAGTGGGCCTGAAAGCAACCTGGGCTGGCGGGCGGTTTCGACTCAACGCCGCCGCGTATCACATGGTGTGGGAAGATATTCAGCTGCAGGCGAACGACCCGAATATCTTCACGCTGGGCATCGTCAACTTTCCCGAAGCGGAGCTGAACGGCATCGAAGCACATTTCAGCTGGGTGCCTGCCGACCGCTGGGATATTTCCGGCACGCTGGGCTGGAACGAGGCCGAAATCTCGAAAAACGCGACGCTTTTCCCGAACAGCGCCAATCCGACCACGGTCGTCAAGGGTACCGAACTGCCGATCATGCCGGACTGGAAAGGCAGCCTGTCACTCGGGTATTCGTTCGACACCCAGTGGCTCGGCGGCTCGCCGTATCTCAACATCAACCACACCTACAACGGCGAGGCCACGAGTTCGCTGGAGGGCATCCAGTCGATTATTTTCATCAACCCCGTCAGAACCTTGAACAGTTACAACATCACCGATATCCGTTTCGGGGTCGATGCGAAAAAATGGAGCGCTGCCCTCTTCATCGACAACGTTTTCGACGAGCGCGCGCAGCAATTTTTCAATGACCGCTGGGCGCAGACGCGGCTGTCGATCAACCGGCCGCTGTCTTTCGGTATCACCTACCGCAGGCTCTTCAACTAGGACACAGCGGTCAATGGATATCGGCGACCCGCTGCGCGAACTCGGCGCAATCGACGTGGATGGTCTGCGCGATGCCATCCTCGCGCAAGATGACGAAGCCTGGCTCGAGACGCCGACCCGGGAACGCACGTTCGAGGTACACGAGCAGACGCGCTCGATCGTCCTCGTGTTTACCGACGGCAGCGGTTGGCCGAATATCGAAGTGCGCAAGGAAGCCGGCTGGAACCGTTTGGCGGACGCGGCTGTTCCCGTCATGCACGACATCATCGACCGTTGCTACGAGAAAGGCGGCACGATAATTCGGGCGATGGCTGCCAAGCTGCTGACGGGCGGCATTATCCGGCCACACCGCGATTCGCACCCGTCGTTCCATTACGGCCATCGAATTCATGTGCCGATAACGACCAATCCGAGGGTGCGCTTCATGATCGATGGCCGCCCCTATCGATTTGACGTCGGCCAGGCCTACGAGATCAACAATCAGAAGACGCACAGCGTCATGAACAAGGGCGGCGAGGACCGCATCACCTTCATATTCGATTACGTACCCGCCGACGTTATCGACACCCGGGCCGCCTGACGGCGCGAGAACTCACTCGGGAAAACAGTAGTCTCGCGCCGCATCCAGCATGACGATGCGCGGATTTCCGGGATCGATCGGCGCGCCGACTTTCCTGCCCTGTGCCTGGGCCGCCATGACCGCATCGAGCACCAGGTATTTCAGCTCGGAGCCCGGCCGCGAGGCCTTGCGATGCTCCGGGAAGCGGTATCCATCACCACCCCGGTAGAGAAAATCCGGCACGACGACCGAGTATTGTCGCTTCGGGTCGATCTCCGCCCAGCCGTCATCCATCGGTACCTGCAGGCTGACGATGCGATCGCCCTCGGCTCGGCGTCGATCCGCGCAAACGCGAAAGCCTGCGACTTGCGGAAAGTGGCCGAGACCGGGCGTGTTACCGCGAAATCCCGACTCGAGGACGGCCCGAAATTCACTTCCGGTCAGCGTCAGGTATCGCAGATAGGATGAAAAACCGAACGTACGGCCAATATCCTCGAAGCGAATCTCGTCGACGATGAAGTCGTCGATCCGCAGCGTGCCGCTGTTGATGAAAGCCAGCTCGGCAACAGGCTGGCCGAACGCACGCCGCATCTGGTCGACGACGAAGTTCCCCCAGTTCGTCTCGCCTTCGCGAATCGCGAATTCGCGGCCATCGAGCGGCACTGCCGCGTAGCCGATGGTCGCCGTCAGGAACGGAAACTTCTCCAGCAGCATCGCGCGCCACTTGCCGGCAATCTCGTCGTAGTCGGCTGCCGATTCAATCGTATCGTCCACGGCGATCCGCTCGAGACCGGCGATCGCCGCGTCACCATCCGGAAACGCCACGTCAACTTGCCAGATCACGCGTGCATTCGATGCCCCCTTCATGATGGCCGCCGTTGTCGCGCTGCCCGGCTGGAATTGCGGCTCGTGTTCGTGTCCGCCGACGATGAATAAAAATGTCGGATGCTCCGCACGCAATTTCGAAATCTCGACGTCCTGCCAGAAATGCAGGTGCGTCAGGCCGATGATCAGATCGACACCAGCATCTTCGAAGCCTCGAATTACCCGCTGCGCAACGCCAACGTAGTCCTTGTCGACCGGTACGTAGTCGCGCTCGTTGCCACCGTCGTCCGCGTGCAGCGTCAACGCAAAAATACCGACGCGTTTACCCTTGTGCGCGTAGATATAGGCTTTGCGAAGTGCATTATCGACCGCATCGTCGCCGGTCACGAAACGGTAATTGTCGCCAAGCCACTCGAACTGCGACGCGCGCACGGCCTCTGCGAGGCGCTCTGGGGTGCGCCGGTCGAATTCGTGGTTGCCGGCAACGACGATCATCGGTGCTATCTGATCGATGAAATTGAAGGCCTCGATAATCTGCTGGCCGTGCCACAGCTGGCTCTCCAGCGACGGATACAGGAAATCTCCGCCGTGCAGCACGCGTACGTCGCTGCCCGCGGCCACCCTTTGCCGCAATAGTGTCGCGACACGTCCGAAACCGCCTGCCGAGCCGCCCTCTACGGCATCGATCCTGTAGGTGTCATTGAGGTGTATGAACGTGAGTCGGTCGGGCGAGGCTGCTGTCCGCAGATCGGTCTCGGCGACACAACCGGCGACCAGCAATAGCAGTATCAGTGACGAGCACCATTTCATGAAAGCACCGCAAGAAATAACGTCTGTGACTTTGTGATTGTGCCCAAAGCCCGGGCCGCGTGCTAATCTGGCACGATACAAATGCAAGGGGAAGGATTGATGCGATCACTGCTGGCAATGGTCATCGCGTTATTAATGGCGTCCTGTGCGACGACGACGCCTGCGCCTGCGCCGCAGGTCGAGCTCGGCATGCAGTGGGTCAAGCATTCTGCCGAGTATCGTGCCGTGACGCGCCAGGTCTACCATGCGGCGATACGTGACCTGCCACGGTTTATCGAGGACGTTGCGTGGAATGCCCTGCCGCAGCAGCAGGACGCTGCAGCGCTGCCGCCCGCAGTCATCCTTGACGTGGATGAGACGGTCGTCAGTAACGTCGATTTCCAGATCGAAATGGTACCGCCGTTCACGAACGACAAGCACGACCAGTGGAACCGGGAGAATCGCGCGATACCGGTCGAAGGCGTCAAGGAGTTCGTCGACACGGCGCGCGATCTCGGTGTTACGGTCTTCTTCGTCACGAACCGCCCGTGCCGCGCGAAACGCGACACTGACGATCCGTGTCCGCAGCGGCAAACGACGATCGACGATATAGCCGAGGTCGGCATCGAAACGGACGCGGACCACGTGCTGTTGTCCGAGGAACGTGGCTGGACCCGCGAGAAACTGACCCGCCGCCTCTACGTCGCGAAGACGCATCGGGTGATCATGGTCATCGGTGATGATTTCGGCGACTTCGTCGAGTGCGCACGCGAAAACGTCGTCGCCCCGTGCCGCACGTCCGGCACACGCGCCAGCCGAGCAATGGCGCTCGACACCTACGATCACTACTGGGGCAACGGCTGGTACATCCTGCCAAACCCGATGCACGGTTCCTGGACCTCGGTCCTGTAACAGCGGCGTACAATTAAATGGGGACATTCTGTTTTTTCGCCATCTGAGAAAAAGCAGAATGTCCCCATTTGCTGGTCTTGGTCGGCGGTGGCGATGCTTTTCGGCGTCGAAACGCGTATTCTGAGTGCTTTGAAAGGCGCGATAACACGCTGATAATTAACAGAACGCCGGCATTTGCCGGCGCGTCGGATCTCTCGGGGGTGAGTATGGCGAAGGTTAAGTGCGGATTGATCCAGATGGCGCTGAAGGGCGACGGCACGATGCAGCCCGACGAAATCCGCGACCGCATGATCGAGGCACACATTCCGTATATCGAGGACGCGGGCAAGCAAGGGGTCCAGGTGCTGTGTTTCCAGGAAGTCTTCACGCAGCCCTACTTCTGCCCCAGCCAGGATCGGAAATGGTACGCGGCAGCCGAGCCGATTCCGGACGGGCACACGACGCGACTGATGCAGGACTATGCGAAAAAGCACAACATGGTCATCGTCGTGCCAATTTACGAAGAGGCCATGCCCGGCGTCTACTACAACACCGCCGCCGTCATCGATGCCGACGGCAGTTATCTGGGCAAGTACCGCAAGACCCACATTCCGCAGGTCGATCCCGGCTTTTACGAGAAATTTTTCTTCAAGCCGGGCGACCTCGGTTACCCGGTGTTCGAAACGGCGTACCTGAGGCTCGGCGTCTATATCTGCTACGACCGTCATTTTCCGGAAGGCTGGCGCGCACTCGCGCTGAATGGTGCCGAGTACATCGTCAACCCGTCCGCGACGGTCGCCGGGCTCAGCAAGTACCTGTGGGAGCTGGAACAACCGGCATCCGCCGCGGCGAACGGCGTATTCATCGGCGCGATCAACCGTATCGGCACCGAGGAGCCGTGGGCGAAAAACATGGGCGAGTTCTACGGCTCGAGCTACATCGTCAACCCGCGCGGCACGATCGAAGCGCAGGCGAGCTACGGCGATGACGAACTGCTCGTGCACGAAATCGATCTCGACATGGTGCGCGAGGTCCGCAATACGTGGCAGTTCTTCCGTGACCGCCGCCCGGAGACTTACGGTCCGCTGACGGACTGACGTCGATCACATAATTCCAGGGAAGCGAAGCATGTCCGAGACACATCCTGTCAGCACCGTTCGCGCCGTCGGCGAGTACTACGAACTCGACGTCGGCGACGATATCGCGACCAGCCCGCGTTACAACGACGACATCGCCCCGACCCGTGTCGAACAGCGCACCTGGTCGAAATGGAATGTCGCATCGTTATGGGTCGGTATGGCGATTTGCGTACCGACCTACACCCTGGGCGGCGTGCTGACGGCGTATTTCGGGCTGTCTGTTGCCGAGGCGCTGTGGACGATCCTGATCGCCAACATCGTCGTCCTCGTGCCGCTGACGCTGAACGCCTACCCCGGCACGAAATACGGCATACCCTGCCCCGTCGTGCTACGTGCGTCCTTCGGCATCATCGGTTCCAACGTCCCGGCGCTGATTCGCGCGATCGTCGCCTGCGGCTGGTTCGGCGTGCAGACGCTGTTCGGCGGAATCGCGATCCACCTGCTGTTTTCCGCGCTGATCCCGGGCTGGGCGGCGCTCGGCGGCACCGGCGAAGTATTCGGCTTCTTCATCTTCTGGGTAGCCAACGTCGGCGTCGTCATCCGCGGCGCCGACGCGATTAAAAAACTGGAGGCGCTTGCGGCGCCACTGCTTTTGATCGTCGCGCTGGGACTGATCGTCTGGGCCTGGCCGAAGGTGTCGGTCAGCGAGCTGCTGGCGACCCCGGCGACGCGCCCCGAAGGTGCGCCGCTGTTCGGTTATTTCATGGCGGCGCTGACGGCGATGGTCGGATTCTGGGCGACGCTGTCGCTGAACATCCCGGACTTCAGCCGCTTCGCGAAGACGCAGCGTGCACAGGTCGTCGGCCAGATGATCGGCCTGCCGCTGACCATGCTGATGTTCTCCGGGCTCGGCGTGCTGCTGACGGCTGCGTCGATGGAGCTGGTCGGCCAGACGATCTCGGATCCGATCAACCTGATCGGCCGCATCGACAACACGGCCTGGGTCGTACTGTCGATGCTGATGATCATCCTCGCAACGATCTCGACGAACACGGCCGCGAATATCGTATCGCCGACAAACAGTTTCCAGAATATCGCGCCACGCTATATCAGCGAGGCGCGCGGCGTCATCATCACGGGTCTGATCGGCATCCTGCTGATGAGCTGGGAGCTGCTGCAGAAGCTCGACTGGATCGACACGAACATCAGCCTCGAGAGCCTGTACTCGAATTGGCTCATCGGCTATTCCAGCCTGCTCGGGCCGATCGCCGGCATCATGGTCGTCGACTATTTCCTGGTGAAAAAACAGTCCTATGACCTGATCGCGCTGTACAAGGACGACGCCGGCTATCCCGCGTGGAACACCGCCGGCATCATCGCCTTTGCGGTGCCGGTCGCGCTGACGCTGATCGCAATCACGACAGGGAAGCTCGGCTGGTTCTATACTTATGGTTGGTTCACGGGCTCGTTCCTGGGCGGGCTGATCTATTACGTCGTCGCGCGCGGCGACAGGAGTGTGACATGAGTGTCTTGATCAAGGGCGGCACCGTCGTCAATGCGGAACGCAGCGTGCGTGCCGACGTGTTGTGCACCGGCGGCGTTATCGCCGCCATCGGCAACAAGCTCGATGCGCCGCCGAATGCCGAGGTTATCGACGCCAGCGGCCAGTACGTGATGCCCGGCGGCATCGATCCGCACACCCACATGCAGCTGCCGTTCATGGGCACGGTGGCCAGCGACGACTTCTATTCCGGTACCGCGGCCGGGCTTGCCGGCGGAACGACGATGATCATTGACTTCGTCATCCCGGCACCGCAGCAGAACATCCTCGAGGCGTACAACGAGTGGCGCGGCTGGGCCGAGAAGGCGACGGCCGACTACACGTTCCATGTTGCGATCACGTGGTGGGACGACAGCGTCCACAAGGACATGGGCACGCTGGTCGAGAAACACGGCGTCAACAGCTTCAAGCACTTCATGGCGTACAAGGGCGCCATCATGTGCGACGACGAGGTGCTCGTGAACAGCTTTTCGCGTGCGCTCGAACTCGGCGCTATCCCGACCGTACACGCGGAAAACGGCGAGCTCGTCTACCGGCTGCAGCAGTCTATCTACGACAAGGGCATCACCGGTCCCGAGGGCCACCCGCTGTCGCGCCCGCCGGAAGTCGAAGGCGAAGCGGCGAATCGAGCGATTCGCATCGCCGAAGTTCTGAAGACACCGCTCTATATCGTGCACACGTCTTGCATTCCGGCACTCGAGGCGATCACGCGCGCGCGCAACGAAGGCCAGCGCGTGTTCGGCGAAGTGCTCGCCGGCCACTTGCTGATCGACGAGTCGGTCTACCGCAACGAAGATTTCGACGTCGCC
>JBFIQH010000060.1:0-15252 GCA_041609735.1 Woeseiaceae bacterium
AGCGTTCGTGGACTGCGATATCGTTTCTCGAAGCGCCGGCCAGAAACTGATCGAGCAGCGCCGATAGCTCATCAGTCGGGCCGTCGGCCGCGATGGCCGGTACAGTAATCAGCACGAGCACGAGGATTGCGACTGCCCTCATCGAGTCCGATACAAAACGCGCCTCTCTCATCGTCGACTTTTCCCCATCAGCTCGTACGGTCCGCCCCTCTCGAGCGCGCGCTGATATGCGGGACGTTCGCGGATGCGGTCGAGGAATTCACGTAATTGCGGGTAATCCGGATCGAGCCGGGTGCGTACTTCTGCCGCTTCGACGGGAAAACTCATTTGTATGTCGGCCGCCGTCATCGTTGCGCCTGAAAACCAGTCGGAATCGGATAAAGACGCCTCCATGAACGCAAGGTTCGCCCTCACATTTCGATCGAGATAGCCGTCGCGAACCTTGGCGACGATGCCGCGCGCTACCGGCTTGACAAAAAACGGCATCGGCGCCGTTTCGATGCGGCCGAGGATCAATGACACGATCATCAACGGCATGAAGGTGCCTTCCGCGTAGTGCAGCCAATAAGTGTAGGCCCTGTGCTCGTCAGAACCGTCGGTTGGCCGTAACGTTCCGTCGTCATACTTGCCGACGAGGTACTCGACGATCGCGCCGGACTCGGCAATCGTCAGTCCGTCGTCGGTGATGACCGGCGATTTGCCGAGCGGATGCACGGCCTTGAGCGAATCCGGGGCTAGCCCGGACGTCGGGTCGCGCGGATAACGGCGCACCTCGTAGTCGACGCCGAGTTCCTCCAACAGCCAGAGAATGCGTTGCGAGCGGGAGTTTTCGAGGTGATGAACGATCAGCACGGATTGGTCCTTGCAGGCGGCGTTGACCTGCCGCATTCTGCCGGACTTCAGCAACGAGCGGAAGCAATGATGTTTGCAGCAAACCAGACCGGGTCGGCGGTCATCATGATCGTAACCATAGGCATCAGCCTTGCCGGGCTGTTTTTATCGGCGAAAGTCGTCAATGCCTGCCTGTTTCGACCTTACTATTTCTTGCGCAAGAAGCAATACGACACGATGATCACCAGCGGCTTCGTGCACGCGGATCTCGGTCATCTGCTGTTCAACATGTTCACGTTCTGGTTTTTCGCGTTTCCGATGGAACGTTTTCTGGGCACGATTCCGTTCCTAGTGCTGTACCTTACCGGCCTCGTCGTCAGTCACGCCTGCACTTACTTCAAGCACCGCGACAATCCCCGCTATGCATCGCTCGGCGCATCGGGTGCAATATCAGCCGTGCTGTTTGCGTACATCGTCTATTTCCCGACAACGACGCTGATGATCATCCCGATACCGATTCCTATCCCGGCAGCGCTGTTTGCCGTCGGCTACGTCGCCTATTCATACTGGGCGGCGAAGCAATCCCGCGACAACATCAACCACGACGCGCACCTGTGCGGTGCGATCAGCGGCCTCGGTTTCGTTGCTGTGACAGACCCGGCCGCCTTCGTCGGTCTGCTCGCGCTGTTCGGCTGAGACAAAAACCGTGACGCGCTTCACATAGCGCGCCTCAGCGCTGTCGGCAGGCTTTACAACTTTCTAAAGTAAATTCTCTAACATTATATTTTTTATGGATTTTTTATCTGGCATATGACTTGCAACTTCGACTGCCATGAGTATCTCTTGCCGCGCCTTCGCAGGCTGCCTCTTCCTCGCCCTGACGTCTGTTGCACCCGCACATAGCGGTGAATTGAGTGCGGTCATCAACGGCAAGTCCTTTCACCTGAATGCTTCCGAAGAATGGAATGAGAACAATCTTGGCGTTGGCGTCGAGTATCAGTTCGCGTCGGAATCGCGCTGGAAGACGATCGTCATGGCGAACGGGTTTCGTGACAGCAGCAACAACTCAACATTCATGGCCGGCGCCGGATTGCACCGCAATCTGTTTGCCAGCGAGCGTTTGCAGGGATTCTATATCGACGCCGGTATCAATGCCTTCGTCATGACCCGCGACGACGTGGACGACAATCGACCGTTCCCGGGCGCGCTGCCGAGCCTGACGATCGGCACGCGACACATGGGCTTCAATCTGTCGTACCTGCCGCGCAAGGCGGTCGAGAAGCTGTACGACGCCCACATGGCAGACGAAGGCATTACCGGGATCATCTACGTACAGTTCAAACTAAATGTCAGTAGCTTGCTTGCCGCTGACTGAGCCCATTCGGGCGACCCGATTTCAATAAAATAAGCGGGCACCGCTAATGACATGAAAAAACGGCTGCGCGAATCCGCGCAGCCGTCTCCGTGGTCGGCGTGGGACGACCTCAGAGGCTGATATTCAGGCTCTTGACCACTTCCATCGGCACGTAGTTGCTGCCAGCCGGTAAGTTATTGTCCAGCGCATACTTGCGCGCTGCCGCCAGCGTCTGGCCGCCGATAATGCCGTCCAGGCTTGCCTTGTAGTAGCCGGCATCGGCCAGCGACTTTTGCAGGGCAAGGACATTTTCGCGCGTCATGTTGACCTCGCACAAAACCTGGCGCCACTCCATGCGTTCATCGGACGTCTTGTTCGTGCGCGTCACCGTCTGGTATTCAGCCGGAATCGCAATGCGGCGTTCGTCGGCAGGAGCAACCAGCTTCGTAATCTCAACCGTTTCGTACTTGGCCGGAATGACCACTTCACGGGTCGTCGCGGGCTGCTTGACGACGGTACGCGTGACCGTCTTGTACTCGGCCGGGATCGATATTTCCTCGGTGCGAGCCGGCGTAACGAGGACGCGTTTTTCAATGGTCTTGTACGTTGCCGGAACCTCGACGAGGCACATGATTTCGCCGGTGTCGGTCGTCGACTGCGACAGGACGTTGGACGTTTGCGATGCAGCCGGGCCCTTCTTCCAGGCGGTGTGGGCCGGCTTGTCGAGAACGCGCTCCGTCACCGTTTCGTAGACGGCCGGTACCTCGACGATCTTGGTCGTAGCGGGCTTGACGAGTACACGCTCTTCGACCTCGCCATAGACAGCCGGAATGACTTCCAGCGTTGAAGATGCTTCCTTGACCAGGACCGATTCGGTTGCCTTCTCGTAGCGTGCCGGAATTACTTCGATGCGCTCGCCAGCTTCGCTTTTGAGGACCTTCTCCGAAACCGTCGAGTATGTCGCCGGGATTAATACGCGCGCATAACACTCGCCGGCTTTCGGATTCGGCGGGAACAGACTGGCGTCGGCCGAGCCGGTTGAGCCCGCCGACCCCGTGCTTGCTTGTGACGCACGCGCTTGGGCGTTAGCCAGTTCGCGCTCACGGTCAGCGAGGGTCGATTCCAGTTCGCTGATGCGTTGTTGTGAAGCCCGGTAGTCGGACTGCGAGATGCTGCTGGATGCAGCGCTGGATTGCGCGGGTTCTGCGGCCATTGTAGAGCAGCCACTCGCGATGGCGGCGCCCAGCATGACGGCCAGCGCCTTGGTGTAACGTGCGTTCATACCCCTGTCTCCTCAGATTGATTGGGATCACGGGAGCGGAGTATAGGGACGCGATTGTGCGATCCGTCGCACTGTAACAATCGTTCACATTCCCGACCGATCTCAGTCGGTTCGGGCGATCAGCTCGATCTTCTCCTCGATCATTTCGTAGCCAATCACCGCATCAGTTGCCGGATCGACCAGCGCCGCGCCCTGCAGCAGGCAAGTTGTGGACGTTTCGGAATTGAGCTTGAAGCAGACGCTCGCAGGCGATTCGATCGTTTGCATGATGACGGTGCCGTCATCGAGGCTGACGAGCAACATTGCTTCGTTGCGAGCGGCTTTTTTGCCAGGCAATGCTGCCTCGTACAGATCTGCGGGATTTTCGCTGGGCGGCGCGCCGTTGGCACAGGCACCAAGCAGCGCCAATCCGAGCAATAGCGGAAGTTTCGGGTGGTTCATCGTTCGCTCCTGATCGTTGACGACCCTGAACTCGCAGGGCCACACCCCTGATGCTTGCCGGTCTGTATTTCTTTGCCCGCTTGTCCCCGAGACTAGCAATATGCCCGCGTACGCCAGTGTGACCCGCGTCTCGAAATACGCGTTCTGTCAAATTTGCCGGCCTCAGCTCGCGCGCCTGGCGTTACTGCGCGTGCGTCCTCTCGGCGATTTCGGTCCGCCGGGCTTGCCCTTGCCGCCGGATTTTCCCGTGCCGGGTGTTGCTCCCCGCCGACGCCCGCCGCTACGCTGAGTTCGCGCGCCGCGCCCCTGCTGCAGCGGCTCTGCCGCAATGCGTGGATCCACTTCGTAGCCCGGCACCGTTTGTTTGGGCAATTTTGTCTGCAGCAATGTTTCGATATCGCGCAGCAATTTCAGTTCGTCGACGCAGACCAGCGATACCGCCTGTCCGTCGCGGCCCGCCCTCGCCGTGCGACCGATGCGGTGTACATAGTCTTCCGGCACGTGCGGCAATTCGTAGTTGACGACATGCGGCAAGCGGTCGATATCGAGGCCGCGGGCCGCGATGTCGGTCGCGACCAGCACGCGCACCTTGCCCGACTTGAAATCCTCCAGCGCACGCGTGCGTGCACCCTGGGACTTGTTGCCATGGATTGCGGTTGCGCCGATGCCGTCGGCGACCAGCTGGCCGGCAAGCCGATTGGCACCGTGCTTGGTGCGGGTGAAGACAAGTACCTGCCGCCAGTCGTTCTTGCCGATTTGGTGCGACAACAGTTCGCGTTTGCGCCGCTTGTCAACCGGGTACACGACCTGGCTGACCCGGTCGACGGTCGTGTTCTCCGGCGTTACCTGTATCACTTTCGGATCGTCGAGCAGCGTGCTGGCCAGCGCGCGAATCTCCGTCGAGAATGTCGCCGAGAACAGCAGGTTTTGGCGTCGCGCAGGCAGCACTTTGAGGATGCGACGGATGTCGCGAATGAAACCCATATCCAGCATGCGATCTGCCTCGTCGAGCACGAGAAAATCGACGCTCGACAGGTCGATCGTTCGCTGCTGGACATGATCCAGCAGCCGTCCGGGCGTCGCGACAACGATGTCGACGCCCTGCTTCAGTTTTGTAATCTGCGGCCGGATGCTGACGCCGCCGAAGATCTGCATCACCTTGAACGGCAGATAGCGTCCATACGTACGCACGCTCTCGGTGACCTGCGCGGCGAGTTCACGCGTCGGCGTCAGGACCAGCACGCGCACGGAACGACCCTCGGTTCCGTTGTCCTGCAAATACTGCAGCAGCGGAAGCGTAAACCCGGCGGTCTTGCCGGTGCCGGTTTGTGCACCGGCGAGCACATCGTGACCGTCGAGAATAATCGGAATCGCCTGTATCTGGATCGGTGTCGCGTCGCGATAACCCCGTTCGTCGACCGCACGGAGCAGTTCGGCCGAAAGGCCGAGTTCATTGAATGACATTGATTTTTTTCCTTGATAGCCTGACCCGGAGCGGATTGAGCCGCGAGCATTCGGTCCAGGCTTGATTTGATGTGACTGCAAGACCCGAATCGGGCATCGGCAGTGATCGGCGCAGACCGATGTGCGCCGGGACGCGTCGGACTGTACAGGAGTCTCGCCGTACAGGACAGGAAATAATGAAGAAACTTCTGTTTATTGCATGGACACTGTTGCCGGCCGCGGCTACCTGCGAGACCACCGAATTCTGCCTCGACGGCCAGTTTGATCTCGGCGCAAGGCTGCAGGGCATGGAGCCCGCTGCCGGCGAGCGTTACCCGACCTCCTTTTGCATTACGACTGATGAGCGCAGCGAGCGCGCCCTGTTCATCGGGCGCGGGCAATCCAACCCGGATATGTACGGCGAGTTCTCCGTTTTGTACCTGCCGCCGGACACGGTGCGGATCATCAACGATGACGGCGAACCGGACGTCGAATTCCGCGGCACGAACAACCTTAACGAGGCCCGGCGGGTCCGACGTCTGGATCCTCGGCGGCTCGTCGAGGAGTGGCGGCAGGACCCCGGCGCACTGCGCGGCGTCGGCGTGGAGGTATCCGGCCCCCCCGGCAACGAGCGGCTCAAGCGGCTCATGACGACTGCCGAGCTGCCGCTGCGCGGCGTCGTCGATGTCGTCTGGCACTGGGAGTGGGCGGGACCCGACTCGACGCAGGCGACGCTGACCGTCGACAACGAGGTCTTTTTCGTTGCAACGGGCAGCTGGCGTACCGTGGACGACAGTAGCGCCTGGGGCGCGGACAAAGCCGTCGATCCTGTTGTGCTGCCGGGCGACCGCTGGCCGGCCAGCGTCGGCATGTCGCTCGAGACGATCGCTGACGGCGTCCACCTCGTTCGCAATGTTCGCACCGGATTCCAGCAGATGGTTGTCGATACGAACCTCGGTCTCGTCGTTGCGGATGCGACAGCGGGCTGGGTCGAGTTTCACCAGGTGCCACCCGCCGACCTCGTGCCCGGGCTCGGCGTCAGCGGACTGTCGGAAATGTTCGTCGATTTCCTCAGCGCGCGGCTGCCGGACCGGCCTATCCTCGCCGCTGCGCTGACGCATGCGCATGATGATCATGCGGGCGGCGCGCGCGCGTTCGCCGCGGCCGGCGCCGATATTTACGCGCCGCGAGAGTCCGCGCTGTTCATCGCAACCGGGCTCAACCGCGTCAACTCGCCCGACGACAGGCTCGCCGCGATGGGCCGTCCGGCGGCCGTGTCGCCGCTAAGCACAACGATCGAACTCGGCGCCGCACCGAATCGGGTGCGGCTGGTGCCCATGGGCAGGAATCCGCACGTCGGCGCGATGCTGGGCGTCTGGGCGGTCGATCGGGATTACTTTTTCGTTTCGGACGTGCACGTGCCGAGGTCGGACACGGGCACGCCGGCAGCTTCGCGCGCGGCGAGCGAATGCTGGTTCGCCGACTGGGCGACGACGAACCTGCCGGCGCAGACGATCGTCATCAATTCGCACAGTCGCGTAACCACACCGGTTGCCCGCCTCAAGCAGTATCTGGACAGCCCGCCCTGCCAGCATTGAAACCCCGGAAAACGGACTCAAATCAAGGCGGTAGCGCGAAAAACCTCGGGCGCGTCACTGTTTTTGCGGCGCATCCACTGTAGAGTTCGGTCCCGCTGACCACTCCCATCAAACAGGAGACTGCCGTGAAAAGACTGGGCGCAATTGGTGCCGTATTCCCCGCTGTTGTCATTATTGCCGTCTTCGCATTCATGAGCGCGTACACCGTCGAAACCGGCAACGTCGCCGTGGAGCGGACGCTTGGCAAGGTCAACCACGAAGAGATGCTGCAGGGCCTCAACTTCAAGTTACCGTTCCTGACCAACCGCATCGAGTTCAGCGCAAAAGAGATCGCGATCGACATCAACGACCTGACCCCAAAGGCCGCGGACAACCTGTCGCTGAAAGATCTCGACGTGTCGATTTTCTACCGCGTACCGCAGGACCGGATTTCGGAGCTGATGGTCAAGTACGCGGCAACTGCCGAGCGCGGCCGCGACGGCATTTACCTGCCGGCGTTCGGCCTGGTCTGGCGCGAGGCACGCTCGACGATCTACGAGCAGGTATCCGAAATCGACAGTCTGCAGCTGCACAAGCGACGGGAATTCCTGCAGAGCGCCGTCCTGACCGAATTGCAGGAACGACTCGAGCGCACGGATCCGGGTGACATCGTCATCACGCGCGTCGTCGTGCGTGCGCTGAACACCGACCCTAGTATCGAGGCGGCGATTCGTGACGCGGTCGAGGCAGAGAAACGCCTCGAAGCGAAGCAGGTGCAGGTAGAAATCGCGAAAAAAGATGCCGAGATCGAGATCGAGCGCGCCAAAGGTATCGCCGAAGCCAACAACATCATTAACTCGAGCCTGACGGCCGAGTACCTGCAGCACGAAGTCAATACCGCGTTACTCGAGTTCGCCGATAACCAGGGCAGCGTGGTCGTGATTCCCGCGAACATGCAGGGATTCGACCTGATCCTGGACAGCAACCAGCTGGGCAGCCGTGCTCAATAGTTAACGCCGAACAGCGGCCGCAGCACGCGAACTCGGCGAATGACGAACTCGTACAGTGCGTAGCATCCGCCGATCGTCGCGAGCAGCACCAGCGCCGGCTCGACAATCGGGCCGAGCGCCAGCCGCGACAGTTCGTAGCCGACAGCGACGATGATGGTCTGGTGCAGGATGTACCAGGGATAGACGGCCTGCGTGGCATACGGCAGCCAGCCCAACGGGCGGTGGTTGAACGAATGATATCCCCAGGCCATCACCGCCAGGATCCAGACCCACCGGTTCAGGTAGATCGTCAGGAAATTCACCTGCTCCAGAACAAACCCCGGATCGTCGCCCAGCATCTCGCGCTGCAGCATCAGCAACGCGAACAGCACGATGCCTGCCCCGAGCAGTTTTTTGCGCATCCCGGCAACGGTTTCCCAGAAGCTTTGGCTCGTCCCGATCAGGTAACCGTACAGAAAGAACGTGAAATACATCGCGTGCGCGTACCAGTCGTCGAGCAAACCATGCGTAATGCCGGGGAAGTGCGGAAATAAAAGATTTCCGAACAGCATCAGCGGCGCCACCGGTAACAGAACGATTCCTGTGCCGCGGAGTCTCTGCAATCGTTCGCGGAAACGTTGCCCTTTGCCGCCGAGAAACGCAGACAACGGGATCAGCAGCAACGTATAGAGAAGCAGGTACGGCAAGTACCAGAGGTGGTTCCAGGTCCACGTGATGATGTTCTCGCCGCCCCAGGCGTCGCCGGGAAAATCATGGAAGGTCAGGTACTGACCCATGAAGCGCAGGAAACCGGGCTCGATAATGCCTTTCGACAGCGCTTCGTAATATGGCTGCGGCGCAACGACAATCATCATGCCGAACACGAGCGGCAACAACAGCCGCAAGGAGCGTCTGGCCGCCAATCGCCACGGTGAATAACGTCCTTGAACGAAGCTGATTGCGAGCCCGGATATGACGAACAGCAGCGGCATGCGCCATTGGTTGGTAAACGACATCGGCAGCTGCAACCATTCCGCCTGGTACGCCGACTTGACGTGCCACCCCCACTCCGCGACGTAAAACATGCCGACGTGGTAAAGAATCAGCAGGCTGAACGCGAAGACCCGCAATGCATCGATATCGTGGCGTCGTGCAATGCGCGAGGTTTCGATGGCTGCGCCGTTGGCGGACATGTGCTGTCCCGTTATCTTCAGAAACGTGTGCTCGTATAGTGCCGTAAATGCCGGAACGGCGACCGCCCGCAGTGCCGGGCGGGCCGGAAATAGTGACGAGCGGCGGCATACAGTGACAAACTGCGGGCAGGATGTGCTGTTCGAGGTTACGATTGCGCGTATGACGCTGACGCGGTATCTCGAAACCCGGCGTACCTGGGAAGCACTGCTCGTCGCGAGCTTTGTGCTGCTGAGTTTTTTCGCCAACGTCGGCATCGTCTCGATCGAGTTTGCGCGGGACGGCAAGGCGTTCGACGCGAAGCTGCCGTTTATCCTCGAAGGCACGAGCCATGTCGCGATGGCGCTCGTCATTCCGCTGATATTCTGGTTCGATCGTCACTTTCCGATCCGCTTGTCCACGTGGCGGGTCAGCGTCCCTGCGCATGCGGCATTCAGCATCGTCGTCTCAATGCTGCACGTCATGCTAATGTATGGCATGCGTGTGTTCCTTTTCGGTCGGCTGGACGGGCTGCCAGGATATCGCTGGGACAACTGGCCACGCGAACTCGGTTACGAGTACCTGAAGGACTTCCGCACCTACGCCATCGTGTTGATTCTGGTTTACCTGTACGGATTCATTCTGCGCCGGCTGCAGGGGGAAGCCGGCTTCCTCAGCGACAGCCAGGATTCACCGGCGCCGATCAGCGATCGCTTCCTCATTAAAAAGCTCGGACGGGAGTTTCTCGTCCGCCTGGACGAGATCGACTGGATCGAATCCTGCGGTAATTACGTGAACCTGCACGTCGGCGATCGTGTCTATCCATTGCGTGACACGATGACCAGCATCAACGAACGGCTCGAGCCGCACGGCTTCCAGCGCATCCATCGCAGCGCGATCGTCAATCTCGATCGCGTTTGCGAGATCGTCGCGTCGGACAGCGGCGATGGCGAAGCGCGGCTCTCGAGCAACGCGACCGTGCCGGTCAGTCGCCGTTTCCGCAAGGAATTGCGCGACCGGCTGGCCTGACTTGCGAAACGGCAATAGAGAGAAGCAATTTGGAGAAAGGGAGACACGGCATGCGAAATTTTCTGTTGATAGTAATGCTTGTCGCAAGCGCCGCCAGCGCCGACACGATCGCAATCATCGGGACCGGCGACGTCGCACGTGCGCTCGGCCCGTCCTTCGCCGCACAGGGCCACACGATCGTGTACGGATCGCGCGAGCCGGACCGGGACACGGTTCGCGGCCTCGTCGCTGAAACGGGTAACGGCGCATCCGCCACCGAGCCGGCCGGAGCCGTCGTCGATGCCGACGTCGTCGTCCTGGCCGTGCCGGGCCTGCTGGTGGGCGAAATTACCCGTGGCCTGGGCAACCTTGCCGGCAAGATCATCATCGACCCGACGAATCCGCTGGAATTCGACCCGCTGTCATTGCGCCACGAGAATGGCCTCTCGAATGCCGAGCTGATTCAGTCGATCGCGCCCGAGGCCCGGGTCGTCAAGGCATTCAACACGCTGAACTGGCGCGTCATGGTGGACCCGGCATCGGCGGGCGGTCCGGTGTCGATTCCGCTCGTTGGCGACGACCCCGACGCAAAGCTTGCCGTCGCCGCGCTCGCCGAAACGATGGGGCTGGATCCGATCGACGTCGGCGGGCTCGAGAATGCGCGCTGGGTGGAGGGGCTTTCCGTGCTGCTGCTCAATAACATGATCAGCCATGAGGAGCCGTTCAATTTCTATCTGCGGCGGTCACGATAAAGGACGGGAGTGGTGCCGGATAGGTGATTCGAACACCTGACCCCATCATTACGAATGATGTGCTCTACCAACTGAGCTAATCCGGCGTTGTGCCGCCGATCCCGCGCGTGCCGCGCCGAGCGGCGCGCAGTATAGCGTCCGAAATCGCCAGCGGAAAGGGCCGGAGCCGAAAATCCGGTGCATTCAGCTTTTGTCCGCTACGCCGTGTCGCGCACGCGAATCAGCAGCTCGACACTCTCGGCTTCGGTGCCGGCCGGCGGATCCGGCAATGCGCTGAAACTGACGAGGTGATCCGGAATATCCGACAGCTCGCCGCTATCGACATTGTAGAAATGATGATGCGGATGCGTCGTGGAATCGTAAAATTTCCGCACCGGGTCCACCATGACTTCCTTGACGAGACCACGCTCACTGAACAGTTTCAGCGTGTTGTAGACCGTCGCTTTCGACACGCTGCTGCCGTTGTCGCGCAGCGTGTCGATAATCTGCTCCGCCGACAGGTGCTGCGGCCGGCAAAGAAGGATGTCGGCGACCTCGATACGCTGTGGCGTCGGCAAAATTCCGTACCGGTCAAATAGCGAAAGAATGTCCGTTCTGGACATGAGCCGTACTCCGATGGTGCTGCGTGCTGGAATTATAGACCATCGCTGCGAATTTTAAGCTGAAAACCCGGCAAATACGGGTGGTTACGGGGCATTCCGGGCCCGACAATCGGCGTTCACGGACACGGAGGTCCGCCATGAAATGCCGCAAGTCTGGCTATTCGTTGTACGAACTGATCGTCACGCTGTCCGTCGCTGCGGTCGTCCTCGGCCTCGGCGTACCGGCTTTCTCGGAGCTGCTGGCCAGGCACCGCCAGATCGTTGAGGTCAATGCACTCTTGCACGCGCTCTACGCCGCGCGCAAGCAAAGCCTCGCGTCCCGCCGGGTCGTATCGCTGTGCCCTAGCCCGGACGGCCGGCAATGCCGGCCGGGGCGCGACTGGTCCGCGGGCTGGATCGTGTTCATCAACAGCGACCGGGACTCCCCGCCGCGCGTCGATGCCGGCGAGGAGATCCTTAGCCACCACAGCGTCGATCCGGCCATCCGCTTGACGGCCAACCGGCTCGGGTTTACCTCGCGCGGAACCTGGCTGCGCACCACCAACGGCACCTTCGTCGCCTGCGACCGTGCCGGGCGCGTACCGCCACGGGCGCTGGTTGTCAGCTTCACCGGGCGGCCCCGGGCCGCCTCAGAACGTCCCGACGGCGAGCCCTACCGCTGTGCGGATTAAGTCAAGTCGGGAGCGCTCGATGCGACCGCTCATCGGCGCCGATCGACCACTCGTCGGACGCTGCGAACCCGCGCCTGCGGACCCAGTATATTGCCGGCATGAGAACCCGACATCCGACACGGCTCCAGGCAGGCTTTACGCTGTACGAGCTGCTCATCACCGTCTTGATCATTGGCATCGTGCTGTCGCTCGGCATCGCCAATATGTCCGACTTCCCGCGTAACGGTCGCATGACCGCGACCGCCAATGACCTGCATGGGGCCTTTCACCTGGCGCGCAGCGAAGCGGCCCGGGCCAAGACTTTCATCACGATCTGTGCGAGTGCGTCGGCGATGACGGCGGCCCCGGATTGCGGCGGCAACTGGTCACAGGGCTACATCGTCTTCACCGACCTGAATGGCGACCTGACGGTCGATCCGGGCGCGCCCGGCGACGCGATACTGCGCCGCCAGGGCCCGGTCGAGACCGGCGTCAACCTGACGTTCGCCAACAATGCCAGCTATTTCCGGTTCGCGGCGTCAGGACAGGGCAGCGCGGTTGCAGGCCTGCCCGCCGTGTCGCAGGTGCTGATGTGCGACGAGCGCGGCAACGTGCCCGGCGCCAGTGGCTGGTCGACCGCTCGCGCGTTCGTCGTCACGCCGCTCGGGCGCGGCACGATCCTCAAAGAGGAAAACCAGATCCAGGACGTCATCGATGCGCTCGGGGCCGACTGCCCGTAGGCGGCATGGCATGCCCGACCGAAGGATAAGAACAACATGAAAGATCGCGTACATCGACTGAAGAGCCCGCCAGCGCAGCACTCCCTGGGGGGATTCACGCTTATCGAGGTGCTGATCGCGCTGATTATCATGTCGGTCGGCATGCTCGGCATCGCGAGCCTGTATGTTCAAAGCATGCAGGCAGGGCGGACGTCACTGTTTCGCCACAACGCGGTAACGCTGGCTGGCGATGTTGCGGATCGCATCCGGGCAAACCGGACGGCGGGCGCGACTTACGAAGACCCGGCCGGCGCCGACAATAACTGCATCGCCGGCGGGACGGACTGTTCGGCGATTCAAATGGCCATGCACGACATCCTGATCTGGAAACAGCAGGCACGGGATACGCTGCCGAACGGCGACGTCGTCATCGTTTTCAACAATGCCGTGGCACCCCCGACCTACACGATCCAGGTGATTTGGGACGAGCCCGGACAACCGCAGAACTACACGGTCCAGATTCCGGTTTCCGCACTGTAAATGGCATTCGCGATGATAAGACTGAACAACGAGCAAACGGGTCTGACGCTGGTCGAGATGATGGTCGCGCTTGCGATCGGTTCGTTCCTGATCATCGGTGCGGTGCAGATCTACAACCAGAGCCGCCAGGCGTATGTCATCAACGAGTCAATTGCGCGGGTACAGGAAACGGCGCAATTCGCGATGGACACGATCGAGGCTGATCTGCGGCTGGCCAGCAACTGGGGTCGGACGAGCCGCGCGCTGTCGATCGAGGGGCGCTCCGAGGCGGGCGATCCCGACCCCGACAACCTCATTACGGCCGGGCAGACCGACCTGTGCGGTGCGGACTGGGTCCTCGACCTCGCCGTGCCGGTTGACGGCGAGAACAACAACTTTTCTCTGCCGTGCGCGGCACAGGGCGGCGCCCAGGCTGCGTCAGACCTGATTACTGTCCGCCGGGCGTCAGTGAACCCTGCGCTGCCGGCTGTCGGGCGCTTGCAGGTGCATTCGTCCCGGGGCAATGGCCGCCTGTTCAATGACGGTACTCCGCCGCCGGAGTTCGAGGGCCTGCTCGCCGACCCGCTGGACCCGAACAATCCATCGTTCACGCATAACCTGCTGGTCAGCAGCTATTACGTCGGCCAGCCGGACAACAACAACCTGATCCCGGGCGTCCCGACGTTGCGGCGCAAGACGTTAGCCGTGCTTGGCGGCGTATCGACGATCGTCGACCAGGAAGTCGCACCCGGCGTCGAAAACCTGCAGGTGCAGCTCGGTGTCGACGTCGACGAAGACAACACCGTCGATCGCTACGTGAACGTCGGTGATGATATTTACAACCCGTCGGCTCCAGGCTACGTCCCAGGCGCTCGCGTTATCACGGCACGCATCTGGCTGGTCGTTCGCGGGATATCCCAGGAGCCGGGCATCCGCGACGCCCGCGATTATGAACCGGGTGATGTCGACCTCGGCACGTTTAGTGACAACTTCCGCCGGCTGCAGGTATCGAAGACGATCCTGCTGCGCAATACGAGAACGTGACAGGAAACAGAACAATGCAGAACATGATCTCACTTCGAAAGCAACGTGGCGCTGCCCTGGTTATCGGCCTTGTACTGCTGGTCGTCATCACGGTACTGGCAATTTCGGGCATGAACACGGCTACGACCGAACTCGCGATGGCGCGCAATGACCAGAATGCCGAAAACGCTTTTCAGGCTGCGGAAACAGGCCTCGAAAACGCGCTCACCCAAGGCAGTTTCGACGAAATCATGGTTTTGCCGCAGTACGTATCGGCCAGCGGCCATGAATACGTCGATGCCCGCATTGACTGGGAACCGAACGCCGGGGTCATCCCGGACCAGGCGTTCAGCCTGGGTAACGGCGTCCGAGCGCTGAGTTTTGTGGCGACCTCGTCCGCCACGTCAGCGCGCGACCCGGGCAATCCGACGGATCGAGATGCTACGGCTGTGCATACGCAGGCGTTTTACGTCATCGGCCCGGCGGGCCCGACAACTTTTTAGCAGAAGTACCGAGGACTGGAGTACTCCGATGAATTTCAAATCACTGACACTCGGTCTTGCGTTGGCCGTTACGATGCCGGCTACCGCGCAGATCACGACCGTCCAGCTCGCGCACGAGGTAGCGCTTGCAACCGTGCGCCTGCCGGCGTCGGAATCCGGCACGCTGGCGTACAAATCCTGTGCCGAGTGCCCGACGACGACGGCGCGCGTCACCAGTGACACCCGCTGGCTGGTCAATAACCAGGCCGTCAGCCTGCAGGATTTTTTGAGCGCGATCGAGTCCCGCGCCGACCGTAAAAAGGATTACGTCACGGTCCGCCATCACCTCGAGAAAGACCTGATCACCCGGGTCTCGATCATTGTCCGCTAGCCACGCACGAGTTTCGTGA